>JAZPZM010000072.1:0-21392 GCA_045544735.1 Eubacteriales bacterium | reverse complement strand
ACATCATTCATCATACGCGAAGCGTATATCATATTTGCCCGAAGGGCAAATGCATCATTTGAAAACGCCTTCGGCGTTTTCCGTGAAATATGTTCCTTCGGGACGGGTGAAATACGCCTGCTGCGTGTGAAATATTTTGCTTGCGCAAAATATGAAGGTAGCTTTTGGCTTGCGCCAAAAGCGTTTTAATTAAAAGCCTTCCTCGCATTTGCACGCAAGTACGTGCAGATTTTTTCTTATTTAACTTGAAAATAATTGCAATTTATGATATAATATTTTTATAAAAGAATTCCACGAGAAAGGAGAAAATATGGCACTTGAAAATAAGCTTGGATTAACTGATTCCGCAGAGCTTGCTCGCGAGGAAGAACGCATAAGCAAAAAGCGTGCTGTGGAGCTTTTTGAAACGGATTTCCTTTCCACATTACATTCGGGAACATTTGATGCTCTTTCCCAAATACACGCCTTTCTCTTTTCCGATATATACGAGTTTGCGGGAAAGATACGTACCGTTAATATTGCAAAAGGCAATTTCAGGTTCGCTCCGCTCATGTATCTTAACGCCGCACTTGAAAATATTGAAAAAATGCCGCAAAGCACGTTTGACGAGATAATCGAAAAGTACGTTGAAATGAACGTGGCTCACCCTTTTAGAGAGGGCAACGGTCGCTCAACTCGCATTTGGCTTGACCACATATTAAAAAGCGAGCTTGGTTTGGTCGTAGATTGGAGCGGCGTGGATAAAGAAGACTATCTTCTTGCTATGGAACGCAGCCCCATCAAGGATGTTGAGATCAAGCACCTTTTGAAGGCGGCTCTAACGGATAAGGTAAATGACAGACAAGTATTTATGAAGGGCATAGATACAAGCTATCATTACGAAGGATACTCTACCTTTAAGGCTGAGGACTTGAAATAATAAAGGCAGTCAATTCGGCTGCCTTTTTTCGTTTTTTGCGGCGCGCAAGTAAATATTGACATATCTTTTTATGTGTGTTATAATATAAGGAAGAATTGTTTTTACCACTCTGCCGCGACCTTTTGTTGCGGAAAAAATATAACGGACGGACAAGATCATGAGAATAGTTATCAAGGTCGGAACATCGACGCTTGCTCACTCGACGGGCAGGCTTAACATCAGGCGCACAGAGGAGCTGTGCAAAATAATCTCCGATATCAAAAATGCGGGACACGAGATAATCCTCGTTTCAAGCGGTGCTATCGGCATGGGCGTTGGAAAGCTTGCGCTTGCCACGCGCCCCAATGACATAGCCACCAAGCAGGCTGCCGCCGCCGTAGGTCAATGCGAGCTGATGTATACCTACGACAAGCTCTTTTCAAAATACAATCACACGGTCGCGCAGATACTGCTGACGGGCTCGGACTTCTCGCACGAGGACAGACACGAGAACTTCAACAACACGCTCGCGCGTTTGCTTGAGCTTGGCGTGTTACCCATAATCAATGAAAACGACACTATCGCCACCGAGGAGATAAAGGTCGGTGACAACGATACCCTTTCGGCTCTCGTTGCCGTCAGCGCGAAGGCAGACCTTCTCATTCTGCTTTCCGACATCGACGGACTCTTTACCGCAGACCCGCACACCGATCCCTCCGCCACGCTCCTTAGCGTAGTTGAGGAGATAAACGACGAAATAATGGCTCTCGGCGGCGGTAGCGGCTCGTCTCTCGGCACGGGCGGAATGCACACGAAGCTCCACGCGGCTCAGATTTGTACAGACAACGGCTGTGATATGATAATAGCCAACGGAAGCGACCCGAAGATACTTTACGCGATAACCGAAAACGATTCACCCAAATGCACTTTATTTAAAGGAAAGAAATAAAATGACTACTCTTGAAATATTAAAACGAGCAAAAGCCGCAAAGCAGGCTTTGCTTCTCCTTCCCGATAGCGACAAAAACGCCGCGCTTTGCGCTATGGCTGATGCGCTTGAGGCTAACGTCGACGAAATCCTTGCCGCAAACGCCGCAGAATGCGAGGCGGCGGCGGGCAAGATAGCTCCCGTTATGATAGACCGTCTGCGCCTTACTCCCGAAAGGATCAAGGGCATGGCTGACGGTATACGCGAGGTCGTCGCGCTCCCCTCCCCACTCGGACGCACACTCGCCGAGCATACCTGCCCCAACGGACTTGAGATAACGAGAGTGAGCGTTCCGATCGGCGTTATCGGCATTATTTACGAAAGTCGCCCCAACGTGACCTCGGACGCCGCCGCGCTCTGCTTCAAGAGTGGTAACGTGTGCGTACTGAAGTCGGGCAAGGAGGCGGGCGTGACTTCTGCGCAGATAGTTAAAATACTGCGCGAGGCGGTCGCTCCCTTCGGCGTTGAGGACGCTATAAACATACTTGAGGATAACTCTCGCGCGGGTGCGGCGGAGCTTATGAACGCTATCGACTACGTTGACGCGCTTATTCCTCGCGGTGGCGCAGGACTTATCCGCCATTGCGTTGAGAACGCCAAAGTTCCCTGCATTCAGACGGGAACGGGCATCTGCCACATCTACGTTGATGCCGCGGCTGATATCGACATGGCGCTTAACATCGTTGAAAACGCCAAGACATCGCGTCCTTCGGTGTGCAACGCCGCCGAGGTGTGCCTTGTGCATTCAAAGATAGCTCCCGAATTTTTGCCCCGCCTTGCACAGCGACTCGTTGAGGACAGAGCCGCAAAGGGACTTGCTCCCGTTGAGCTTCGCGTTCACAGCTCTGCCGCCGCTTACATCAGCGGAACTGATGCGGCAGATGCGGATTTTGATACCGAATTTCTTGATTACGTTATGGCTGTACGCACCGTTGACAGCCTTGACGAGGCTATCGCACACATAGGTGAGCATTCCACGCACCACAGCGACGCTATCGTAACTGCCGATGCGGATGCCGCCGAGAGCTTCCTTAACAGAGTTGACAGCGCGGCTGTATACGTAAACGCCTCCACGCGCTTTACCGACGGCGGCGAGTTCGGGCTTGGATGTGAGATCGGTATATCCACGCAGAAGCTCCACGCGCGCGGACCTATGGGTCTTTGCGAGCTGACCTCCTACAAATACACCGTCCGCGGAAAAGGACAGATAAGATAAGGTGCTAAAATGAAATATATTGCAGGATTTATCGGATGCGGAAATATGGGCGGAACGCTTGCAAACGCCGTCTGCTCCGCTATCGGCGGCGATAAGGTTGCGCTTTGCGACCTTGACAGCGCGAAGGTTCGCGCGATTTCCGAAAAGCACGGTGCGACTGCCCTTGAAATCGGCGCACTTGCCGCCGCTTCAAAATTCATTTTCCTCGGCGTAAAGCCGCAAGGAATGGCTACGACGCTCGGACTTATAAAGGACTCACTTGTCTCAAACGACGATTTCATCCTCGTAACGATGGCGGCTGGACTTACCAAGAAAAGCATAACGGACGCGCTCGGATACGAGTGCAAGGTCATTCGCATAATGCCCAACACACCTGCGGCGGTTGGCGAAGGTATGATACTCTGCTCCTACTCCGACGGCGTTAGTGATGCCGAAAAGGCGCAGTTCCTTGCGCTTCTCGCAAATGCGGGACTCGTCGACGAGATAAGCGAGGACAAAATAGACGCAGCAAGCGCGGTTTCGGGTTGCGGACCCGCATTTGCTTACATCTTCGCCGAGGCGCTTGCCGACGCGGGAGTTGAATGCGGTCTTACGCGTGATCAGGCAACGAAATACGCCGCACAGATGATACTCGGAGCGGCAAAGATGGTACGCGAGAACGGCAACCCCGCCGCACTAAAGGACGCAGTTTGCAGTCCCGGCGGAACTACCATAGCGGGCGTACACGCCCTTGAGGACTGCGGCTTCCGCGCTGCTGCGATGAACGCCGTAACAGCCGCTTACAAGCGCACGCTTGAGCTGAAAAAATAAAAAGAATTGCGGGCTTGCAAGCCCGCAATTCTTTTTATTTTGCTCTCTCTGCGATGATGTCTATCATCTCGCCGACGTTCTTCATCGAGGAGACCTCTTTCATTGAAAAGCGGATCTTGTATTTACGCTCCACTGCGCCGATGAGGTTGATATGCTCAAGGCTGTCCCAATCGTCCACGTCGTTTGCGGTAAGCTCGCGCGTAACGACGATGCTGTCATCGTCGAAAACGTCGTGGAATATCTCCGTAAGACCTGCAATAATCTCGTTCTGTGTCATTATTCTTCTCCTTTGGGATTTACTTTAATATATCTGTTTTTGTTCTTGTATCCGTCAAGGGAAAGCTCCCACGCGGTGTTTCCGTCCGCGTCCTCGGCGGTCTTTGTAAAGCCGAAGTCGGCAAACAGCTCCCTTACCATTGAGTTTTTAGCGGTTGGATAGTAGTGACCTACTATCTTCTCAACTCCGCGACTTATACACTCTGCGGCGAGGGTATCAAGCATTGCGTACTCCATATCCTTTTTAAGCACGCGACAGCTCATAAGCCACAGCTCGATATCCGCGGCCTTACCCTCAAGCCTTGCTATCGTTACTGCGACTACGCCGTTGTCACCAAAGCTGTCGGTCAGCTTGCCGTAAAGCGTCAGCGCGTTTTCATCGTTCGCCGCCGCCTCGATCTGCGTTTGGGTATATCTCTTTGTGGTGAGATTGAACTGATTGGATTTATTGGTAAGCTGGGTTATGCGCGGGATATAGACCTCGGAAAACGGAAGTATCTCCGCCCTCATATCAAGGCTTAACAGATATTCGCCGTAATCCGCAAACTCGCTTTGAAGCTGTGCGCGCTGTGAGTTCGCGCGGTACATATCGTTGCGCTTGGTATCGTCGGCGGAAAACGTGGTAAGCTCAAAATAACCGTTTCTGTCCACGGTACGGATATAGGTATCCGGAGACGTCATTTCGGGAACGGCAATGCCCTTTATCGAACGGCTGACAAGCGCGCGCTCGGTGGGGTTATCGTCAAGAAATACGAAGGCATCGGAGCCGAGGTCCATCTCGTGCGCTATTGCCGCAATATTTCTGTCCTTGGGATCCCAATTCGCCTTTATCGAAATGAAATCATCGGGGCGAAGTATTCCCTCGGGGTGATTGAGTCCCGCTATCGCGTTTTCGTGATCGTTCTTCGAGGACACGGTGAGCATTATGCCGATGCTTGTGAGCTTTTTAAGGTATTTCTGAAATTCCTCAAAGCACTCGGACTCGGCAGTTTCCCTGCCTATTTGAATGCCGTCAACGCCGTCATCACCAACGACACCGCCCCAAAGGGTGTTGTCAAGGTCGACGGTGACGGTCTTTTTATTTTTACCGAATATGGATTTTACTATCCTTGAAACAGAGAACGCCACGCTCGGCACTGCGTCAAGCGCCATAGCGAGCTTATACATATACCAGACCTGCATATCGTGCCACGCATCAAGTCCGTACGCGGCGGCGGTGTAGGCAAGGTCGTTTATATAAAAGCCGTTGTGCCCTCTTGCGTATTCGCCAAGTCGCTCGTTCATAAGTGCGATAAAGCGCGATGCACCAAACTCGTCCCAGCAATCTCGGTTACCCATAAGTCTGTACGGGGGAAGCTCGAAATTGTTCTGTATTATAGGGCAATTATAGCGCGAGAGCGCCGCCCAAGCCTTTTCAAAATATGAGAAGCACTCCGCGGCGAGCGCATCCGCATTTTCCTTTGAACCAACGCTCGGAAAATAATGCTCGATATTGCGCCAAGAGGTATGTATATATATAACGTCGGGAGCGAATTCATCAAGCTCGGGCGTGCCGAATACGGCGTCCTGCCACCAACGGTTATACTCGGACTCCCAAAGCTTTGCCTCTATTCCCTCGTTTAGCAAAAACAGATCAAGCGTTTTTACAACGTCCGAGGTGGTCGAGCCGCCAAGCACGGCTATTTTCTTTTTTATTCTCGTCTGACCGTCCTCAAGAAGCTCGCGGCGAAGCTTTTTGCGCTTTGAGAGTATCAGCGAGGAGTCAAAGGGGTATTCAAGTTCTTTCAATTTTTGCCTCGTTCTATTAAATTTCAGTTAAGCGGAGAATGTGCTTGCGGTTGCTTCCGTTGACCGTGAAGGCGCACATTGAGAAGCAAACGTCAGTTACGCCCTTGTCCTTGATAAAATCAAGGATATTGAGCTCAAAATAACGCATATCTATAACGTAGACCTCCTCAAACGAGCTAATGAGGAAGGGGGCGAGCGCGTTACCGTAGGATTCCTTCAGAACTATAAGCTTTCTGCCGTTATTTACACCAGTTTGGATATGCGCAACGTATGAGTCGCCGTAAATAAAGCGCGTATACGTTTTGGCTGAGCTGAAAAGCGTTTTATTTGACATTTTCAGCTTGAATTTATCCCTTGAATAATAGTTGCACGTGTATTCCTGAAGCGGCTCGTAGCATATCATCGTGTCGGGATTATTCTTGATAGCCGGAAGCGAATAGTCCGTATATCTGTTCATTGAGCCGAGGAACGTTCCTACCTCGTTTTTCTTAAATCCATCTATGGTCGTAAAGGGCAAGCCTGCCGTGCGTGCAAATTCCTGACACGCGTAATACGCGCCAAGCGCCGCCCAGTGATGGTCGGTACGGAAATATATATATTCATCGGTATGCTGGCGTAGAACGCTAAGCGTATCGATATACGTTACGTCCACAAGAGCGTCACGGAATGCGGCAAAGCAATTCTCTGTTCTCGTCAGCGACGTTGAATATTTCGTGGTAGGGGCGTAAAGTCCAGATGCCGTGGGGATAGCCATAGCAAAAACGTTCACGTCCGCGCCGACGCGCTGCTTAAATGTATTTATGTGTTCGGCGGTAGTGACGCACCTTGACTTCGAGCCAAAGAACTGCTCCATAGCGCGAGTGCCGACTATCAGCACGCCGTCGCCGTTGTAAAGATACGGCTTATCGCTGACGGGGGGCGCCGTCGTTTCGGGAGCTTTGGTGGTCTCGGGTGCTTTGGTGGTTTCGGGCGCTTTGGTAGTTTCGGGCGCTTTGGTGGTTTCAGGCTTTTTAGTAGTTTCGGGAGCTTTAGTAGTTTCGGGGGCTTTCGTGGTTTCGGGAGCTTTCGTGGTTTCAGGAGCCTTGGTTGTTTCCGTCTTTTTCGTGGTTTCAGGCGCAACCGTGGTTTCGGGCGTTATCGTTGTTTCGGGGGCAACCGTAGCTTCGGGAGCAACAGTAGTTTCGGGGGAAACGGTATCCTCATTCGTGCTTTCACTCGGCGTAACAACGTCATTTTTCAACTGCTCGCTCGTTCCGTTTCCTCCAAGCAGGCTATCGCCGCTTGCCGACTCGCGATAAAGCACGTGCAACGACATCACTATAAGGATGGCAAACAGCACCGAAAGCAATGCTATACAAAGTTTTTTCATGATATAAGAGCCTTGATGTTATTTCTGTATCCGCCGACGGCGCTAAAGGTGCACTCTGCAAACAGAACGTCGGTTATACCCTTGCTTTGAACAAGGGAAACGAGTCCTACCTCAAAATAGCGTCCGTCTACTATATAAATTTCCTCAAAGGAATTCATAAAATAGGGGGAAAGTGCATTTCCGTAGCTATCCTTGACGATAAGCAACTTTCTGCCGTTCTGACAAGTGCCGGACTTTATGACAAAGGAATAGCTATCGCTGCCAAGATACGTGGAATACCAGCTACTGCGCTTGCTATCGGGAACGGAATAGAATATACTATCCCTTGCCTTGCCGCTTTTCAGCTTGGTATTGTACTTGGTTACGGTGTATGGGGTGCTGGGCACGTAGGTAACGAAATCCTCGGGGTTGTTGAGGAGCGTGGAGCTGTAATTGGTGTATTTATACATAGTTCCAACGTATCCCGGACGGACGTTTTTCGTGTATGACGAAAGAGGCATAAAATTGACGCCCGCTATATTAGCAAACGCCTCGGCAGCGTAGTATGCTCCAAGCCCCGTCCAGTGATGGTCGGTGCGGAAATATATCTCCTCGTTCTTATGGGGCAACAGCGCTTCGTAAACGGGAATATAGGTCACTCCCGAAAGAGCTTCCTTATGCGCGTCAAGGTCGCGCGTAGTGCGCGTAACGTACTTTGCATACGAAGTCTTGGAGTCGCCAAGATAGAGTCCGCAGGATTTGGGTATGACCATTGAATATACCTTAACACCGCTTCCGACCTTTGCCGCGAAGCTGTTAAGGATAGTTGCGTAATCAGCCGCGTTCTTTTTGCTTCCATAGTATATCTCCATAGCGCGAGTACCCATAATGAGAATACCGTCGGATATCTCCTCGCCAACGGGGGCTTGCGTTATCTCCACCATAGTCGTTTCGGGGGGAGTCGTAACGGGTACGGTGGTTTCGGGGGGAGTTACCGTGGTTTCTCCCGAACTTGTGATGCCGTCCGCGGGCGGCGTGGTAGAGGGAACGGTGGTGACGGGAGTAGTCTCGTCACCGTCGTCCTCGGGAAGCCAATCATCATCGTCCTCGGGAACCCAATCGTCCTCGTATTCGTCGCCCATAATGAGATCACCGTTTGATCCCGTTGCCGCGTCGTTATTTATAAAGACCTGCTCCTCGGGCATTATACCGAAATAGCCGCGGAAGCTTGCATTTATATCGACACACCTATCTCTGCCGAAAACGGTATCGGTAAACCAAGCGGTAAATTCGGAGAAGAATTTTCCGCTAAGGACTGACTCCAGCGTAAGCTCGGGAAATTCCTTGAGGATGCTGTGGTCAGACTCCGTGGTGCGCGGAAAGAGCGCGCATACTGCAAACATCAGCACAAATGCCGCCGCAAGTAAGACACAGCTTATAGTTATTGCTAATTTTTTATTCATTGAGCATCTCCTGATCTGCGTTAAAAACGCCAATAAAGGAAGGGGTTGTTAGATGACGAGGTTGCTACAAGCACTGCGGTATTTACGAAAAGCAGAACCAATGACACTGCCGTAGCGCCGAGAATAGCAAGACCTTGCTGATTTTGTGTCGCTTTTTCAAGCTTTGACTTGATAAAGGGAACGATCGGGAAGCAGGCAAGCACGGATACCGCAATAACGAAAACGTATTTCATAAAAATATCGTTAGTTTCGCTGCTTGTAAACGCATTGCCGTTTGCTCCGACGATGTTCTTAAAGAAATTGCCGAGGTCCGACATATTTTCAAATTTGAAAATACCAAATCCTATTATTATTACCAGCTTATTGTAGATATGCATAATGACGGTCGGCACTTTTTTAAGGCGCTTTTTACCGATCTTCGTTTCGATAAAGAGGAATACTCCAAAGTAAAGTCCCCAAAGCACGAAGTTCCAGCTTGCGCCGTGCCAAAGTCCCGTTGTAAACCAAACGAGGAAGAGCGAAAGCACCTGACGTCTTTTGCCAAAGAGCGGAACGTAAAGCAGGTAATCTCTGAAAAAGCTACCGAGCGAGATGTGCCATCTCTGCCAGAACTCCGCTATGGAACGGCACATAAACGGATGGCGGAAGTTCTCGTCAAAGTGGAAGCCGAACATTCTTCCCATACCTATCGCCATATCCGAGTAGCCGGAAAAATCGAAATACACGTACATCGAATACGCAATAACGCCAAGCCACGTTCCAAGAACCGTAGTCTGCGTCAGATCGTTGCCGAAAAATTCACCGACGACGAGATTCAGGCTGTTCGCCAAAAGGACCTTTTTGGAAAGTCCGAAGATAAGACGCGTAGCACCTGCGGTAAAGTCGCTGATAGTCGTAGTGCGCTCGTCTATCTCTGCGGCAATAGTGGAGTATCTTACTATCGGGCCCGCCACGAGCTGTGGGAACAAAGATATGTAAAGAAGGAGCTTATGGAACTTCGTCTGCACGTCCACCTTCTCCCAATAAACGTCAATAACGTAGGAGATTATCTGGAAGGTATAAAAGCTGATACCGAGCGGCAGGGATATTCCTGAAGGAGAGATGGAAAGCCCCGTTATGCCGTTGATATTATCTATAATGAAGTCGGTATACTTAAATACCCCAAGCATTCCTATATCGTAAACCAGAGCAAATGCAAGCGCGAGCTTTGCCGCACGTTCTCCGCGCTTGAAGTCGATTATCCTTGCAAGCAGGAAGTTTATCACTACACTGGCAAGAAGCAATAAGATCATAAGCGGCTCGCCAAACGAGTAAAACAAAAGCGAAAATACTATCAGCACAACGTTTTTATGCTCGACCTTTTTTGCCATCATATAGATAGCTACACAGATCGGTAAAAAGCAGTATAAAAAGAAAATATCAGCAAAAAACAACTCTATCACCTCTATGGATAAGTCCCGCGGGAAATTATAAACATACTATTTTATTATAGTATATTATTTATAAATAGTCAATAGAAATCGACTTTTTTCTACAAAAAAAGCGGCGCGAGGTTTTTCCTCGCGCCGCACTTATAGTCAGCTTTTATTTCTGAGCTTTCGGAGCATATCGTTTTTGATGTTCCAAAGCTTTTCGGAAAGGTCGACGTAGTAATTATGGGGGTTCTCCCAGCGAAGCACCTCATCCCACATAGATTCAATCTGCTCTGCACAACGGCGGCGGGACTCGCTGATATCGGGAACGGCGTATACCTGCTTACCGCCGACGAATATCGGCTCAAGAAGCGGCACGGCCTTTACGTTTTCGAGCACCTTGCGCTTCCAAGTATAGATGGGGTCGAATATCTCGATATCGCCGCTATCGTCCACTTCCTCGTCGTAAAGGCAGATAAGATCCGCCTCTGCCTTGCCGTTTTCGCGGTTGTAGAGTCTGTATACCTTTTTGAAGTGGGGAGTGGTGATCTTTGCGGTGTTTTCGCTTATCTTTATCTTGGGAGTTATATTGCCGTCGGCATCCTCAATGGCGCAGAGCTTATAAACTCCGCCGAAAACGGGAGAGGACTTGGAGGTGATAAGACGCTCGCCAACGCCGAAGGCGTCAACGCACGCACCCTGACGGATAATATCGCGAATTATCTTCTCGTCAAGGGAGTTGGAAACTACGATCTTGCAGTAATCAAGCCCTGCCGCGTCAAGCATTTTCCTTGCCTTCTTGGTGATATAGGTGATGTCACCGGAGTCGATGCGGATGCCGCACTTTTTAATGCCGCGAGGCTCAAGTATCTCCTTGAAAACGCGGATGGCGTTCGGAACTCCCGACTCAAGCGTGTTATAGGTGTCAACGAGGAGAGTCGCGTTGTTGGGGTATATCTCGCAATACGTCTTAAACGCGGTGTACTCGTCGGGGAACATCTGCACCCAAGAATGCGCCATAGTGCCCGTCGTGGGAACGCCGTAATATTCGTCCGTTATCGTGCAAGCCGTACCCGCACAGCCGCCGATATACGCCGCCCTTGCGCCAAGTATCGCACCATCCGCGCCCTGTGCGCGTCTTGAACCGAACTCGCTTATCGGTCTGCCCTCCGACGCGCGAACGATTCTCGTGGTCTTGGTCGCTATGCAGGACTGGTGGTTGAACTGAAGAAGCACGTAGGTTTCAATAAACTGCGCTTGCGGCGCTTTGGCCCTTACGGTGATAAGCGGCTCGCCCGGAAAGATGACCGTGCCCTCGGGGACAGCCCAGATGTCGCCGTCGAAGCGGAAATCCGCAAGGTATGCAAGAAATTCCTCGTCAAAGAGATTTTTGGAGCGCAAAAACTCAATATCGCGCTCGCTAAAATGCAGATCGTTGATATAGGAAATTATCTGCTCAAGTCCCGCCGCAACGGCGTATCCGCCGCCATCGGGATTGGTGCGAAAAAATACGTCAAAGTAGGTGTAAGTATCCTTAAGCCCACATTTGAAATATCCGTTTGCCATAGTCAGCTCGTAAAAATCGCAGAGCATCGTAAGGTTTCTTTCAATATCCTTCATATCAGTTTCCCTTCTTTTTTGAAGTGTTGTTTTTGCGTTTTTTGTCTGCCGCCATAGTAAGCGCCACGGTAAACAGACTTGCCGTCGCAAGCACCGCAACCGCGGTAAGCGCTCTGCCGAGAGCCGTACCGTCCCCATCGCCGCCGAGAAGGTCGTCGCGCGCGGCGTCAAGCACGGCGGAAAGCTCCGAGGAACTGTATTTCATACTGTTGATCGACACCTTATAAAGCTGAAGCTCGTAGTCGCCCTCTCCCGTAACGCGCTTGGCGCACAGGCGCATTGAGTCGACCGTTGCGTCGGTGGATATTTCCGACGTATCTATCGTCAGCACGGCGCGCTCGCCGCCCCTGACGGTAGTTTTGGCTTCAACGCTTTCCTTGTCGGTGTAAAGCCTTATCATAATTTCAAATATTTCATTTTGCTCGCCCGGACAGGCGAGGTCAAATGAAATACTGTCGCAATAAAGCGCAAGGTTGGAGCTTGCGCCGATATAACCGATATCGGCGTACTCGCCCGCATTTGCGACAAGAAGGCTTGCCTTAAGGTACTTTCCGCTACCGCCCGTTACGCTTTTAAGCGACGAGCAGTTAAAGCCTCCGTACCATCCGTCAGCTCCGCTTTGGGACGTGAAATCCCATATATTCACGCTTCCCTTGCAATTCACTTCCCCGCTCGTTATGGGCGGCTCTATTACCTCGCGGTATATGCCCGTGGTGCTTTTAACGCCGAAGATGATGTCCGACCAGCTACCAACGCCAAAGATAGAAAGCGAGTACGAGGTCTCCTTGTGGGAAGTTTTGGTATCTATATGCTTAAAGAGATGTGATATCTTTGATATGCCGTAACCGCCAACGTCAGCAAACGAGACGATGAAAGCCGACGCTCCCGCCGCCGCAAGGCTCATATATCCGTATGAATAGCATACGCCCAGCGCCGCGTCTACGGTGTTTTCGTCGGGATACCAGCACCACAAATATTCCTTGCAAACGGCATCGCTCTTTGCGCTTACACGGTCAAGCGCATCGAGAAAGATACTTGTGCTATCTGCGCAGAAATACGGCGCTCCGTCGGGTGTGGGAGTGGGAGGCAAACGCTCCTGCGTTTCCTCATCCTCGGTGTCGGGAGAGACGGTCGTTTCCGGAGAATCGCTTGTTTCGGGGGAAGCGGTCGTTTCGGGAGAAGCCACCGTTTCGTCGGGGGCGCTCGTTTCGGGCTCGGAGGGGGGCTCCGTTTCGGGAGCGGAGGTTTCCTCGGGTGCGGGAGTGGTAAAATCCGCATCCACGTCGCCCGTGTCCTCGACGTAAAAATAATCGTCGTAAAGTCCGTACGGGTTGTGCGTGCTTTCAGCCATTACCGCGATGCGCAAGGTCGTGCGTTCGGAAAGATAATCTCCGATCTTCATAACGAAGCTTTGAAAATCGGGCTCGCCGCCCGCCATTTTATCGGTCACGGGAAGAACGAGCGAAAGCGTGCCGCCCGACGCATCGTATGCTGCCGCGCCGACTACGGTGAAGGCGGATGCAATCATTCTGCAATATCCGTCGCCCACGTCCACGCTGTAATTATACTTCAAAGGCTCGTTGAGTCCTCTGCCTATTATAAGTCCGCTTATTTTGCCGTCCGCACCGCCGCCGTATCTCTCGCAAAGGAAATACACGTGAGCGTAAAGCGAGACGAGCGCGCCGTCGCTTCGCAGATATATGCTTTTATACATAGCGGGTACGCTATTATCCACCGAAAACTCGGTATGCGCACCGTCACTTGGCAAAAGAAGCCTGAGATACACGTTTGCGCCTACGGCGCAGTAGGAGCGAACCGCCTTATCAAGACTGTCTATGTACGAGCGGTCGAAATAGAACATCACGCCGTCAACGGTATAAAAATAGCCGTTTCTGCTTTGGCTTTGCAGCTTATCAAGCTCAACGTCCACGATAGCGCTTGATGCGTCGGAATTGACAGCCGTAACGTGATCCTTGGTATTTACGCCCTTAAAGCCGTCGGAGGCGAGGGGAGCGCTCTCGCAATCCGCGTATTTCGGCGGCGCAACGATGAGCGTTTCGGAATTGCTTTGCAAAGCTACCACGTACATTGAAAGTCTGTCCGCTACGTTATCGCAGGAAAGCTTAAACTCAAAGCGCATTGACATTGCCGCCCTTTTTATCGGAGTGCCGTCCTTTATCGCCGCGGTCGTACTCTCCCACGGGCGCATACGGTAAAGCACGAGCTCGGCATCCTTGTACTGCGTTGCGACCTTGTGCTCAAGCGTTCCGCTGATAGTCAGCGTACCGTTCTCGTCAAGCTTGCATTGATACACGCTTCCCGCGTATTCCGACGCGGCTTGCGAGGAAAAGCAAGGAATGAGCGCGAGCGTAAGCACCGCCGCGAGAATCAGCGATATCAATTTTCGTATCTTTTTCACGTTCATACCTCCTTGCCAAAAGTTATACTTTATTATTATATCACATTTTCAGGACATAAAAAAGTATTTTTGATAAAAATGCAAGTTATTTTTGTGTTTTTTGCAAAAATAAATTAGGATCGCAAAAGATACACCGTCTCTTGCGACCCTTTATTATAATTATTACGTTTTTTCGTCAGACTCCGCGAACCTTTTGAAATACTCCACAAATGCGGCAAAGCACTTTCGCTCGATTCGGTAATACAGTGATTTTTTAAAAACACGAACCGAAACAAGTCCGCTCTTTTCAAGCATGCTCGCGTGGTGATAAGCGGTTGAAGCGGGCAAACCGAGTGCTTTTTCAAGCTCCTTGCAGGTGCATTCGCCCTTTTCGAGTATGACCTCTAACATCTTCACACGGTTCTCGTCGGACAGCGCCGCTCCGAATTGCTCCGGCACGACGTCAAAGCGGTTTTTTCTCACCCTCTCAATAGATGACTTATAATCCACTCCGATAAGGTAAAGCGTTGAGCTCGGCTTATAATAAAAGTACAAAAGTCCTTTGTTCAAAAGGCAAAAGGAAATATAAAGGTTTTCCCTGTTTATCTCGTCCTTCTTGTCTTCAGGCTCAAGAAATCCCAGCTTCTCCCTGATAGCGTCGGCATTAAGCTCATTATACACGTCAAGTATCCTTGAATAATTCTTTTCGTAGTACGATGAAAGCTGAACGTCCATCGCCATAAGCTCGTATTGCAGCAAGCGTATATACGACTCGGGATCAATGAAAAACTCATAAAGCCTTGCCTTTAATTTATCATCGTAATTTGACTTTTTTATGACCTCAAACAAATATTTTTCAGAGTCAAGGCATTCGTATACTTCATTCTCGCCAAGCTCGTCAAAATAATGTTTAAGGACGTTTTTGACAAGCAGATCGTGATCGCCAAGCACCTTTTGCAAGAAGGCAAGGTCGTAGCCCGTTGGAAGCTCCGACGTGTAGCAGTTAAAATAGTTTGCGGTAAAAAAGCAACACTTCCCCTGCGCAACTCTGAAAAATATATATAGATCGTCGGAAAATGAATCAAAAAGCTTTATCTGCTCCCCGAAATATTCAATATCCGACTCGCTTGCGTTTAATATTTCCGAAAGCTGATCCGCATTATATTTGTAATAAAACAAAAAGATAAGATCGTAGACGTATCCGGGATTTTTGATAAGCTTTAAGTCGGGCATAGCTTTACCTCTTTTCAAAAATTCATCGTTAAATATTTTAACATAAAATGAGAAGCTTGTCAAGTTTTATAACTATTTGAATTGAAATATGTAAATATCTCTCCGATTATTTTCAACATAAATGAAAACTTAATGAATTTATCATTCAACAATCATTAAAATTCAACTACAAGTATCATTGACATAATTCGACATCTGTGGTAAAATATATTTTGAGAAAAAACAGCCGTTCGCAAAAGTAAAAAGGAGGCACTAACCTTGCTGGATATAAAAAAATTCGGCCGCAGGATTGCGGCACTTCGGCGCGCGGCGCACCTGCGCCAACAAGACGTAGCGGACAGATGCCACGTTTCCGTTCAGGCGATATCAAAATGGGAGCGCGGGATAAACTGCCCCGACGTTCTTACTCTTGACGATCTTGCCTCCGTTTTGGGCGTGGAGGTCAAGGATCTTTTTGACTTTGACGACGGCGGACGGTAAATGCGCCGTTATTATCGACATAGTTTTTTCAGCCGCACCGCGTGTGCGGCTGTTTTTTATCACATTTTAGCAATAATTTTATATTAGATATAGACAAAACTGAAATATTGTGATAAAATATATTGATTATACTCTGTTTACGAAAGGCTTTCCCGTTATGAAGGTCATCACACTTGCGGGCGTTGGACACGAAGCCAACACCTACGTTTTAATATCGGGCGGCGCGGCGGCGGTGGTAGACCCCGCGGTCAGCGAGGAGCGAGTGCTTTCCGTGCTTGAAAGGGAAAACGCCACGCTTACCGCCATACTGCTTACGCACGGACACGCAGACCACACCCTGACGCTTGGAGCGATACGCGCAAGGTCGGGCGCGCCGCTTATGGTCGGCGCGGACGATGCCGAGTTTTTGGCTTCACCCGCTCTTAACCTCTCCCCTTACATCGTCGGCCGTTCGGAAACGTTTGAGAGTGCCGAGCGATTGCTCTTTGAAGGTGACGAGATAACCGTCGGTGACGAGAGCCTGACCGTACTTCATCTGCCCGGACACACGCGCGGGTCGGTGGCGTTTTTGTGGAAAAACGCGCTCGTCTGCGGTGACACGGTATTTGCCGAGGGCTTTGGGCGATACGATCTTCCCACGGGAAACCCCGTAACGCTAAAAAGCTCGCTAAAGCGGCTTTCCGCGCTTGACGGCGAAATAATGCTTTTCCCCGGTCACGGCGAGCCGTGCAGGATAAAAAACGCGCAAGCGCTGAAAAGAATGAAAAATTATTAAAGGAAAAGGATATATTATGGACTACAAGCATTTAGCAAAGTTGCTCTTCCCCGACGTGACCACCACGCCCGAGGAGCTTGAGGAAAGATACCCCCAGCGCAACCTCCCCGAGGGCGCAAAAGTAACGAGATTTGCACCCAGCCCCACGGGCTACGTTCATCTCGGCGGCGTTTATCAGACGATGGTAGGCGAGCGCTTGGCGCATCAATCGGGCGGTGTTTTCTTCCTTCGTATCGAGGACACCGACGCAAAGCGTGAGATCCCTGGCGCGGCGCAAAACCTTATAAACACCCTTGCGCGCTACGGAATAAAGTTTGACGAGGGCGCGACCGTTGACGAAAACGGCAACATCGTTGACAACGGTGCGTACGGCCCTTACAAGCAGAGCGAGCGTGCCGCGATATATCACGTCTACGCAAAGAAGCTCGTTGAGGAGGGCAAGGCTTACCCCTGCTTCACCACCGACGAGGAGCTTCAAGCACTTGAAGCCGTCGACAAAAAGGCGGAGGTCAAGGCTAAAGAGTGGAGCGACGACGCAAACGCCGAGCAGAAGGCGGCGCAGATGAAGATGCGCCAGTTTACCATAGAGGACGTTGAGCGCAATCTTGCCGAGGGCAATAAATTCGTCCTTCGCATTCTCGCCGACGGCGACCCCGAAAAGAAAACTCCCTTTGGCGACCTTGTAAAGGGCAAGCTTGAAATTCCCGAAAACGACGAGGACTTCGTGCTTCTCAAGAGTGACGGAATCCCCACCTACCACTTTGCACACGCGGTGGACGATCACCTGATGCGCACCACGCACGTTATTCGCGGCGAGGAGTGGCTGCCGAGCGTAGCAAAGCACATTATGCTGTTCCGCTATCTCGGCTTTAAGCTCCCGAAGTATCTGCACACGGCGCAGATAATGCAGCTTGACGAAAACGGAAACAAGAAAAAACTCTCCAAGCGCGACCTCGGCGCAAATATGAGCGACTATTCCCGCCTCGGCTACGCGCCCGCCGCAGTTGCCGAATACCTGCTTACCGTTCTTAACTCGAACTTTGAGGAGTGGAGACTTGCCAACTCTGACAAGCCCTACACCGATTTCAAGTTCAACATCAACAAGATGAGCGTTTCGGGCTGCCTTTTTGACATCGTAAAGCTCGGCGACGTTTCAAAGAATGTGCTTTCCAAGATGAGCGCGGACGAGGTATACACGCTCCTGCTCGACTGGGCGAAGGAATACGATACTGATTTTGCCGAAAAGCTTTCCGCAGACGAGGACTACGCAAAGGCTATCCTTTCCATCGGCAGAGGCGGCAAGAAGCCCCGCAAGGACTTCGGCAGATTTGACGAGGTCAAGGCGTTTATCGGCTTCTTCTACGATGATTACTTCACCGTTACCGACGCTATCCCCGATTCCTTTGACCGTGCCGACGTGAAGGCGGCGCTTGAAAAGTTTGCGGCGACGCTTGATATGAACGACGATTCCAACGCGTGGTTTGAAAAGATCAAGGCTATCGCAAGCGAGCTTGGCTACGCCACGGATATGAAGCAATACAAGGCAACGCCGGAGGCGTTCCGCGGAAGCGTTGCGGACGTAAGTATGTTCATCCGCGTTGCTATCACGGGCAGAATGAACGCCCCCGATCTGTATACGGTAATTCAGATCATAGGTTATGACCGCACCGTAGCGCGTGTCAAAGAATTTGCAAACAATCTTTGAAAGTGAGATAACACAATGAACGAAGAAAAGGCTATTGCAAGCAATTTTATTCACGAGATCATAGATGCTGATCTTGAGCTGAATCCCAATCTTAAGATCCACACTCGTTTCCCTCCCGAGCCTAACGGATACCTCCACATCGGTTCGGCAAAGGCTATCAGGATCAATACTCAGGTTGCCAAAAAGTACGGCGGTCTTTTCAATCTGCGTTACGATGATACTAACCCCATCAAGGAAGACGACGAGTACGTAAGATCCATCTACGAGGATCTCAAATGGCTCGGATGCGAGCCTAACGGAGGAATATTCTACGGCTCGGATTACTTTGATAAATGCTACGAATTTGCAGTCAAGCTGATAAAAGAGGGCAAGGCGTACGTCTGCAATCTTTCAGCAGAGGAAATGCGCGAATACCGCGGTACGCTGACTGTCCCCGGCAAGAATTCCCCTTACCGCGACCGCAGTGTTGAAGAAAATCTCGATCTCTTTGAAAGAATGAAAAACGGTGAGTTTGAGGATGGGACTCACACTCTTCGCGCAAAGATCGACATGGCATCCCCCAACATGAATATGCGCGATCCCGCGATCTACCGCATCGTTCACACCTCGCACCACCGCCAAGGCAACAAGTGGTGCATCTATCCCCTTTATGACTATGCGCATCCCATCCAAGATGCGCTTGAGGGTATTACCCATTCGCTCTGCTCTCTCGAATTTGAAAATCACCGCCCCCTTTACGAGTGGGTAGTAGACAATATCGGATTTGAGTCAAAGCCGAAGCAAAGAGAGTTTGCCCGCCTGAACGTAACTCACACCGTAATGAGCAAGCGTTATCTCCGCCAGCTCGTTGAAACGGGACTTGTTGACGGTTGGGACGATCCCCGTATGCCCACGCTTTGCGGACTGCGCAGACGCGGATATACTCCTGCGGCGATCTTTGATTTTGTAGATCGTGCAGGCGTCGCCAAAGCATACAGCGTTGTTGATATAGAGCTTCTCGAGCATTGCATTCGCGAGGAGCTTAACGCGACCGCGCCAAGAAGAATTGCGGTAATGAAGCCCATAAATGTAGTTGTTGACAACTATCCAGACGGTAAGATCGAATACTTTGAAGTTTCCAACAATCCCCAAGATCCCGAAGCGGGAACGAGAAAGATACCTTTCACCAAAAATCTCGTGATAGATTCGGACGATTTCGCGGCTGTTCCGCCCCCCAAGTTCTTCCGTCTGAAGCCCGACGGCGAGGTCAGACTCATGGGAGCCTACATCGTCAAATGCGGTGAGATCGAATATAACGAAGACGGTTCGGTAGACACCATTCACGTTACGGCTGATCTTGAATCGGGTAACGGCAATCCCATCGACGGCAGAAAGATCAAGGGTACTATCCATTGGCTCTCCGCTGACTTTGCGCAGAAGGCGGACGTTATGCTTTATGATCACCTCTTTACGCTTGAGAACGTCGATGATATTCCCGAGGGCAAGACATACAACGATTATCTCAACCCCGAATCAGCAATAAAGCTTGAGGGATGTATGATAGAGCCTGCGCTCGGAGATGCCGCGGCAGGCGATAAATTCCAATTTGTCCGCAATGGTTATTATGTAAAGGATACTAAAAATGCCAACACCTTTAACCGTATCGTTGGTCTCAAGGATAGCTTCCCTAAAAAGTAATATAGCTCTCTCGTGGGACAGCAAAATAATCATTTTATTGTTGCTCTCATACACCTTGCTCATCTCCGCTATAGCATTCGGAGTTACAGTTTACGACAAATGGGCTGCTAAAAAGCGCCCCAAGCACCGCACGCCCGAAAGAACGCTGCTCATAATCTCGGCGCTCGGCGGCTCGGTGTTCATGTACCTGACCATGAAAGTGATACGGCATAAGACGCAACACAAGAAATTTATGATAGGAATCCCCGTGATAATTTTCTTACAGCTTGCCGCAATAGCCGCACTCCTCTTGTGGAAAAACGGCGTTATTTAATCAAAAATGCAAAAAACCTCTCGTTTTGAGAGGTTTTTTCTTTAAAAAGTATTGTAAATTATATTTTTTTGTGTTATAATTTTTAAGTAAATGCAATGATGAAGTTTGCCCGTTTCAAAACTCGGCACAGAGAGGTCGCCACGGCTGAAAGCGACTGCGAGAAGAAACAGCGGCGTTTCGCTTCGGAGCAGATTCGGTAAAGGCTTACGCTTGTAGCCGAATACGGTGAGGTCGCCGTTATCCGCCGCAAGAGTGTTGGCTCAATGCCGAAAATTCGGGTGGTACCGCGGGGATTGCTCCGTCCTGATGTATGCAGGATGGGGTTTTATTTTTTGTTTATAAAATTTTAGATAAAATTACTGAAAGGTAAAGAAAAATGAGTACGATGAAAGAACTTTTGCAAAAGATCCGTTCCGACGCACTCGCGGCTCTTGATGCGCCCGACGCGCAGCCTGAGCAGATAAAGGTGCGTTACCTCGGTAAAAAGGGCGAGCTTACCGCCGTGCTTCGCGGCATGGGACAGCTTTCCGCCGAGGAAAGACCCGTCATCGGTCAGATGGCAAACGACGTTCGCGTTGAGATAGAGGCGGCTATCGCGGCTTTCGCTGAGAAGGCAAAGGCGGCTGAACTTGCAAGCAAGCTTGCCAAGGAAAAGATAGACGTTACAGCGCCCGCAGAAAGCTTCCCCGTAGGACATCTGCATCCCCTGACCGTCGTTCGCCGCAGACTTGAGGAGATATTCCTCGGTCTTGGCTACTCCATCGCTGAAGGTCCTGAGGTTGAGTACGATTACTACAACTTCCAGGCACTGAATATCCCGCCGGATCACCCCGCAAGAGACACCCAGGATACTTTCTATATCACCGAAAATATTCTGCTCCGTTCCCAGACATCTCCCGTACAGGCAAGAGTTATGGAACAGCAGAAGCCCCCGATCAAGATCATCTCCCCCGGCCCTGTATACCGTTCCGATGCCGTTGACGCAACCCACT
>JAZPZM010000071.1:0-6605 GCA_045544735.1 Eubacteriales bacterium | reverse complement strand
GAGCGTTTTCAGTGAAATACGGCTTCGCCGTGTGAAATATTTGCCCTTTGGGCAAATGTGAAATATTTCGCTTTGCGAAATGTGAAATATTTTGCTTGCGCAAAATGTTAAGGAAGCTTTTTGCCTTGTGGCAAAAAGCGTTTGTATTGAAAACGGAATAGCGCACTCTCGCACGTCATTCCGAAGTTCTTTAAAGAGAGCGGGAATAGCGCACTCTCGCGCGTCATTCCGAAGTCGCGGAGCGTTGTTCCGCTCCGCGACGAGCGAATCTCGCCGTTTTTCCGCCGAAAAACGGCGCTTGATGTTCGCACCCAACCGATTTATTAGGGTGTAGCACTAAAAATACGGATGCGCACTATCAAAAGGCGATTGCAGACATAAGGCTCTCCCTTTGGGAGAGCTGGCGCGTTAGCGACTGAGAGGGGGCGCGTAAGCCCTCTCCGTCGGCTACGCCGACACCTCTCCCAAAAGCCGAGGCAAATTGTTAGTGCCTACATTTCGCACAGCCAAAGCACACGGCGAGAGTCCGAAAGGGAAAGTCTGGTGCAAACATCAAGCGCAAAAATACTGCGGTATTTTTGCGAGATTCGCTCGGCTCAGCACGGAACAGCGTGCTGAGCCTTCGGAATGACGCTAAAAAGTGCGCTATTCTCGCAACCCTTGAAGCAACTTCAATTGCAAGGGAGAGTGCTTTTTCCCTATTTGGAAGCTTTTTGCGACGCAAAAAGCCACCGAAATTATTCATTATTCATTATTCATTATTCATTATTCATTAAAAAAGGTTGAAGCCGAGGCTTCAACCTTTTTGTTTTTATTACATCTTGATGTTGGAAAGCTCGGCGTCTGCCTTCGTCCAACCAAGACCCATGTACTTTCTCTCTTCCCAAGCCTTCTTTGCGATCTCGAAAGATTCGGGCAGAGGCTTCCAGTTCGACAGGGTTCTGGGGGGCATACCCGTGTCGTCCTGACCTTCCTTGCGGAAAGGAGTCCAATGGTCGTTCTCGTACTTCTTACGGTCTTCCTCGTCGTCAAACTTAGGAACGTCGTAGGTGATACCGCCGTTGCAAGCAGACTTCCAAGCAAGGATACCGATAGCGGACATAGCGCATGCACGGTATACGTTGAGCCAAGGCTGCTCGTTGTTTCTGATAGCCTCACCGAAGTAGTACATTACCCAGAAGTCGCCGCCGCCGTGACCTGCCTTGTTAGCAAGCTCCTCGTTTGCGGGCCAGCTGGGAGAGTAAGCACGGAAGCCGGGCTTGTCGCCTCTGTTGGACTTGGTGTGCCATACGTTGAGGAATCCGCTTACGCGGTCCATCTCGCAGTTACCGTGAGTGCAGTGGAGAGTGGTGATGTTAGACTCGTTGCGGAACGCGCCCTGAAGGGTACGAACGACCGCACCGTTGGACATCTGGCAAACGATGATTCCGCCGCTGTCCTGAAGTCTGATCTCGCTTCCACGGAAGCTCTGGTCCTCAATCTTGGGAACGAAGCCGTTGACCTTGGTGGGAACGGTGTTGGTAATATGCATGATGGGCGCAATTGCGTGCGTGCAGTAGTAGGTAGAGGGAATCTGGTTTCTCCAGTGGTAAAGTCCGGGAGCGATGTTGTGGGTGGTAGAGGGATCCATGGGATGGCAGTACTCGCCCTCACCGTAGAGAAGCTCGCCAAGCTCGCCACTCTCGTAAAGGCGCTTCATCTCAAGGCGAACCTTGGTGAAGGGATAGTTCTCTGCGATCATGTAGATCTTGCCCGTCTCCTCAACTGTGCGGCAGAGCTCAACGCCCTCTGCAAGAGTGTTGATAGCGGCGCACTCGGAAATAACGTGCTTGCCCGCCTTAAGAGCCTTGATAGCCATGGGGGCGTGCTCGTGGAAGTAGTTAGCAAGAGCGATAGCGTCTATCTCATCGTCCTTGAGCATCTCGTCAAAGTCGGTATAGAACTTCATCGGGCCCTTTCCTGCTGCCTCGCGTCTCTGTTTGATGATGTCGAGCTTATCTCCGCGGTTATCGCAGATAGCAACGAGCTTGAAGCCTGTGTCCTTCGCCTGGGACATAAAGACTGAACCGCGTCCGGTTCCTACGACACCAAGTCTGATAGGTTGCTGTTCCATATCCATAGTTAGTTCCTTTCTTTTGGGCACAAGGTTCATTTTTGATATAATGCCCACAGTTTATTTTATTATAATCCATTTGGGATAATATGTCAAGTAAAAAAGCAAAAAAATAAATACTTTTAATTATACTTGCAATTTTTTTATTAATATGATATTATTAAATAAATATGTTTTATGGGGGTGAGTGTGTGGCAGTGAAAAACGAACTGCGCGCGGCTATGACCGAGGCGGAATTCCGCAAGGCGGTAAAAAATCTCGGCGGCGCGTTCTTCTTCTTTGGGGACGAGGATTATCTTAAGCAAAACGCCGTTGCCGTGGCTAAAAAAACGCTGTTTTCCGACGAGGGAGCGGCGGCGTTCGATATGATAAGCATTGACCGCACGGCGTTCTCACCCGACTCGCTTGCCGCCGCGCTCGCGCCGCCGCCGATGCTGTCGGAGCGCAAGCTCATCGTGGTCTCCCTCACGCTTTCCGACCTTCGCGCCGCCGAGCAGAACGAGCTTTTCGACTTGCTTGAAACGGTGGGCACGGGGGATGACGAAACGAATCTTCTTATAATAAATATGTCCGCCGACGGCTTTGACGCGGGCACGGCAAAACGCCCGTCCGCAATCTACAAAAAACTTGCCGCCGTCGCAACGCCCGTGCGCTTTGACCGCATAAATCCCGCGCGGCTCGCCTCGTGGGTGGCGCGGCACTACACCTCGCGCGGTGTCAGCGCGTCCGACCGCGTGTGCGAGGCGACCGTGCGCCATTGCGGAACGGATATGTTCCGCCTCTCGTCCGAGGTGGACAAGATAAGCTATTTCGTCCTTTCGCACGGCAAAAACGAGGTCACGGCGGAGGATATTGCCGCCGCCGCTTCGTCGAGCGAGGAATTTGACTCCTTCGCCTTCGCCAACGCGATAACGGCGCGCCAATACGAAACGGCGCTTCGCGTTCTTGCCGTTATGAAGGCGGAAAAGGTCGAGCCCGTCAGAATTATGGCGGACCTCATCCGCGTAATTTGCGATATGCAAGCAGTTTTTGTCTGTCGCAAGGCGGGAATGGCGCAAAACGAGATAGCGTCGGTGACGGGCATCAACCCATACGTCCTCGGCAGATATCTGACCGCCATCGAGGGTATGACGGCGGAGCGGCTTTCCACGGCTCTTGCCGCTTGCCGCGAGGCTGACGCCGCCTTAAAGGGCTACGCAAAGGACTATATTCCCATCGAGCGACTCGTTTGTGCGCTGTAAACGGGCAAAATTGTGCAATCCGCCGAAATTTCGCCTGAATTGTAAATTTTGAAAAAAAGTTAAAAACAAGTTTTCCACACCCCTAAAAATAAAAAGGTCGAAAAAAGTCCTTGAAAACAAAGGTTTCCCACAATTCCCACATAGTTTTCCACAGGGGTGAGACTAATTGCTAACATAAATCAAGTTTAAAACAAATCGTCAATTTGCACAAAAAAGGTGTTTTTATGATAACCAAAGAGACTCTTTCCCGCTATACCGTGCTGTTTTTGATGCTGATATTAGTGGGTATCGCAATAATTGTCCATATCGCCGTGTGGAGCGGTCAGCCGCGCACCGCCGCCGACTTCGGCTTTAGCGACGAGGTATCGCCGCACGATGCCGACGGCGACGGCGTGGACGATTTTGCCGACATGGTCGCGGGCGCGCGCGCGTATATTGCAACGAATCCCGTCTACTCCGGCGGATATTTCGCGGGCGGCTACCCCACCGACGGCACGGGCGTTTGCACCGACGTTATATGGCAGGCGTTTGCCGCCGCGGGCTATACCCTAAAGGACATGGTCGACGCGGACATCGCCGCGAACCGCTCGGCGTATTTTGCCGAGGGGCAATCGTCCGACCCGAACATAAATTTCCGCCGCGTCAAGCCGCTTGCTAAATTTTTCGAGCGGCACGCGCGCTCGCTTCCCACCACCACGACCGAGCCGTCCGATTGGATGGCGGGGGACATCGTGGTGTACGAAAAGCACATCGCCATCTGCTCCGACAAGCGCAACGCGATAGGGCTGCCGTACATAATCCACCACGGCAGTCTTGAGGACGGAGCCGTTGAGGTGGACAGACTGACCGCCGCGAAGATCGTAGGACATTACAGATTTTACGGAAACGGCGCGGCTTAACGCAATTTTCGGGGGTTTTCAATGAAGATTCTGATATGCGCCACACGAATGAGCATCGGCGGTGCCGAAACGCACGTGCTGTCCCTTGCGCGCGCCCTGCGCGCGATGGGGCAGCTTGTTTGCGTGGCTTCGTCGGGCGGCGAGTACGTCGGCGCTCTGCGCGAGGCGGGCATTCGCCACCTGACTTTGCCGCTTGACAAAAAAGACCCCGCATCCGTTATGAAATGCCGAGGGGCGATATATAAAATAGTACGCGACGGCGGCTTTGATATCGTTCACGCGCACGGGCGCATTCCGTCCTTCGTTTGCGACTCGCTTCGAGGCAAGACGGGCTTCGTCCCCGTCGTCGTCACCGTCCACGGCATTTACGACCCCGCGCCGCCGCGCCGCCGACTTTCGAAATTCGGCGACCGCGTAATTGCGGTCAGCGCGGATATCAAGGACGACCTTATGACCACCTACGGCGTGGACGGCGCGAAGA
Organism: Eubacteriales bacterium; assembly: GCA_045544735.1. Lineage (GTDB taxonomy): Bacteria > Bacillota > Clostridia > Oscillospirales > CAG-272 > CAG-390. The sequence continues at coordinate 1,871 of JAZPZM010000071.1, read as the reverse complement.
TAAGCGTCATTCCCAACGGCGTTGACACCGCATCGCCCGCGCACGTTCCCGCGCCGCGACTTCGCATCTTCACCGCGAGCCGACTTGACGAGGACACGGCGCTTACGGCGATACTCCTTTGCGACCTTATGCCGCGGCTTCGCCGCGATTTTCCGCGCCTTGACCCGTCGCTCACCATCGTAGGCGGCGGAAAAATGCTGCCGCGCGTGCGCGAGGCGGCAAAAATAGCAAATCTGCAAGCCGAGGGCTCGGTCACCGTCATCGGCGCGGTCACGGATATGCCGTCGATGCTTGCGCGAGCCGACGTTTTCGTCGGCTCGTCGCGCGCCGCGCTTGAGGCGATGTCCGCCTCTGTCCCCGTCGTGCTTTGCTCCGACGCGGGCTGTTCGGGCGTGCTTGACGAAAAAACGATGCTTGAGGCGGAGCGCACGAATTTCACCTGCCGCAGCGCCGCCGAGACCTCGGCAGAGCTTCTGCGCGGCGAGCTTGAGCGTTTGCTTTGCGCAACGCCGACCGAAAGAGCCGCGCTCGGAAATTTCGGCAGGGCGTATATTATGCGCCGTGCATCGACCGAGATAGTGGCGCGGAAAACGCTTGCCGAGCTTCGCGCCTGCCTTGACGAAAAGCGCGGCGAGATAATGCTTTGCGGTTATTTCGGCGCGGATAACGCGGGCGACGATGCGACGCTTGCGGCGGTGATACGCAGTATTTCGCAAATCGCGCCGCGTGCGCGCGTGAGCGTTATTGCCCGTAACGGCGGCGCACTTCCGCGCGGTGTCGAGCGCATTTCACGGCTCGATATGCGAAAAATTTGCGCTCATCTCAAAAAAACGCGCCTTTTCGTCCTTTGCGGCGGAACGCTGATACAAAACAGCACGAGCAATCGTTCCCTTGCGTACTACCACGCGCTTTGCGAGCTTGCCAAAAAGCACGGCGCGCGCGTGATGATATGGGGCGGCGGCGTAGGGCCGCTCTTTGGCGACAACGCCGCAGACCTTGCCGCCGACGTGATAGAGTGCTGTGATGCGGCGGGCATCAGGGACGAACGCTCGATGCGCGGCGCAAAGGCGCTCGGAATCGACACGGCGCACCTTTATCTCTCCGCCGACGCGGCGCTCCTCACGCCGCCGCTTCCGCTCCCCGCGGGAGATTCCCTCAGAAGCGGACATTGCTTTGCCGTTTGTCCGCGCTCGATTGCGGGGCTTCGCCGCGACGGTGAGGATCTAAGCGAAAAGGATATGCAAGCGCTGCTTATAAATTCCGTGCGGCGCATTGCGGATAAATACAAAATCACGCCGCTGTGGCTTCCGCTTGCCGAGGAGGACGTAGCCCTTTGCCGCAAGCTCTGCCGCAAATGCGGACGCGGCAGGGTGATGCCGCGCTTGCAGGCGGGCGAGATAGTCTCGCTCCTTTCGGGATGCTTGTTCTCCGTGTGCATAAGACTGCACGGCGCGGTCTTTTCCTCGTGCGCGGGCATACCCGCCATCTGCCTGCCGTACGACCCGAAGGTCGAGGCGTTTGCCGACCTTGCCGACCACCACGCCGTCGATATGCGTGCGCGCGACCTCTCGCCGCTTTCGGTGATAAAGATTGCCGACCACATCCTCAGCTACCGCGAAAGGCTTTGCGCGAACGTCACGGCACGCGCCGCAGAAATGCGCCGCGCCTGCGCCGCCGACGTTGAGACGGCAAGGAGGCTGTGGAACAGGTAGTGAAAACGCGGAGCGTTTTCAAATGATGCATTTGCCTTACGGCAAATATGATGCACGCTTCGCGTATGATGAATGATGTATTTGCCTTACGGCAAATATGAAGGAAAAAAGTGGTTGAAGCCGCGCTTCAACCACTTTTGTTTTTATAAAACGCTTTTT
>JAZPZM010000070.1:0-46719 GCA_045544735.1 Eubacteriales bacterium | reverse complement strand
GAATTTGTAGGTGTGAGATATGGAGAATGTCAGACAAGCGACTATCGCTGATTTATCACGAATAGCAGAGATAGTGATATTTAATTACAGATTGAACTTTTATCCTATATTCCAAAACGATGATTATTACTTCAATGAACTCCAAGTTTCAAAGGTTGCCAAACAATATGAGGACGTTGTTGGGAATATGTGGGTATATGATGATGGTGCTATTAAAGGCGTCATTCAAATTGAGAATAGTGAGATAAAGAAACTTTTTGTAGAACCTGCATTGCAAGGTAAATCTATCGGTTCATCTCTTTTGAAATATGCAATCGTGGAACACAAAGCGAACACATTATGGGCATTAGAAAAGAATGTCCGCGCCATTCGCTTTTATAAGCGACACGGTTTTAATGTGACAACTGATAAAAAGCTTGAAGAAGATACAACGGAATATCTCGTTCGATTAAAACGATAAATACCAATATATATATCATAATGACTAAACAATGAGATGCTGGTATTGAAAGGATAGAACATGAAGGATGAGAAATTGATTATCTTGAATGAAACGAACTTCAAAGAAATAATGACTTTATTTAAGGAAGTATTTGAAGGAGAACCATGGAATCATGATTGGTCTAATGAAAAGCAACTCAAAGAATATATCCGTGAGAATGCAGGCACATACAATGCATTGAATTATGGATTATATAAAAACGGTAAAATGATTGCTTTTTCCATTGGGAAAATCAATCATTATTGGGAAGGTACAAACTACTATATACAGTGGCTGGGTGTTTCCAGAAAAGAACAGGGCAAAGGAACAGGTTCCAGATTTTTACAATACATTGAAGAAGATATAAAGAAAAAAGGGATTCGGTGCTTTTTCCTGCAAACCGAAACAGATAAACAAGCATATTCTTTTTATAAGAAGCTGGGATTTCAAGAAGAAGGTACACCTGTGAGCTTATATAAAATTATCGATAAGTAACAGAATGACTAATTCAAATTCCAATTTGTCGAGTAGTTAATAGAGCAAAAATCACACACCTTTTTACTGTTCTTTCGCAACAAAAATAGGTATCGCATCCGCGATGCCTATTTTTGTTATCCAATCCGAAGGATTGGCATGGGATCACGACGAAGTCGGATATCATCACCGCAGGTGGATATCATTGAAAACGCTATGCGTTTTCTTTGCGACATCCCGAAGACGCTGCAAAAAAAGGCGGGAAAGGGGCAATTTTTAGCGTCATTCCGAAGTTCTTTAAAGAGAGCGGGAATAGCGCACTCTCGCGCGTCATTCCGAAGCCGTGGCGCGTTGTTCCGCGCCACGGGGAGCAAATCTCGCCGTTTTTCCGCAGAAAAACGGCGCTTGATGTTTGCACTGAATTGATTTATTAGGGATTAGCACCAAAAAATACGGCTACGCACTATTTGAGGCGATTGCAGACATAAGGCTCTCCCTCAGGGAGAGCTGGCGCGTTAGCGACTGAGAGGGGGCGCGTAAGCCCTCTCCGTCGGCTACGCCGACAATTCTCGCTTCGGCTCGGTCACGCTCGGGCTCCGACACCACCCCGTGGTGTCATTCACTACCCTCGCGCCGCTTCGCTACCTCTCCCAAAGGGCGAGGCAAATGTAAACCACCGCTTTTTTATGTAGCCGTAGCACACGGCGAGAGTCCTAAAAGGAAAAGTTTGGTTCTAACATCAAGCGCAAAAATTCTGCGGAATTTTTGCGAGATTCGCTCGTCGCGGCGCGGAACAACGCTCCGCGACTTCGGAATGACGCTAAAGGTTGCGCCGTTCCCGCTCTCTTTAAAAAACTTCGGAATGACGCAAGTGGGTGCGCTGTTCGCTTTCTCAATAGGAATGCTTTTTGCCTTTTGGCAAAAAGCTTCCTTCATTTGCGGCAACGCCGCAACATCATTGGGCAAAGCCCACATCATTTGCCAAAGGCGACATCATTTGCGCTCACGGCGCAACATCATTACGGCGAAGCCGTATTTCATCCACCGTAGGTGGATATCACTGAAAACGCTTCGCGTTTTCCGCGTATCACTTGTTTTATTTATGAGACCTGCGAAAAGAATCCTTGTTGATTTTGCCCAAATGAGCGTTATTTTTTTATCAAAAATGCAAGAATTGCACAAAAAAATCAAAAAAACATTTGACTTTTTCTTCCTTATATGATATCATTAACTTGAATTAGCGTTTGTTTTTGTGTTAAACGAAAGGAGAAAACGATGAACACACAAGCTGTTTCGAAAAAGGGCGTTTCACGCCTCTTGTCAGCTCTGCTTTCATTTGTGATGTTCTGTTCGATGTTCGTCGGCGTTCTGGATTTCACGTCCATTGAGACGTCCGCCTTCGATCCCGCATCCTACAGCATCCCGACGAGCGGTACGTCAGACTCGTACAAGTTCAGAGCAACCCCCACCGTATTTGAGATGGGCGACGGCTACGCCGTAATTTGGGTAACCAACTTTACGGGTACGGGCTACATCAAATACACCTATCAGGGCAAATCCTACACCGTCTACGACGAGATGGCAGGTATTGCCAAGACCAACGAGAACATCCACGTCGTAAAGGTGCCGCACGAGCATATACTCGATAACACCTACACCGTTTATTCTCAGGTCGTAAGCACCAACAACGCCACGACGCTGACCTACGGCACGACCATTTCCTGCGGCCCTCTTAAGCTCAACAAATACGCAAGCGAGGACGAATTCAACGTTCTCCAGATAACCGATACGCACAGCTATCCCGACCGCGCGATGAAGGCGGCAAAGCAGTTCTCCACTCGCCCCGACCTTATCGCATTTACGGGTGATATCGCAACGTATTCAAGAAACAAGGACGATATCATCAACAACGTATTCGGTCTTATCGGTAAAGTTTCCCGCGGACAGTTCCCCGTCGTTTACTGCCGCGGTAACCACGAAACGCGCGGACGCTACGCCGCGATGCTCCGTGACTATTTCCCCACCGAGACGGGCGAGTTTTACTACGATTTTGAGTACGGCCCCTTCTACGGCGTCGTTATGGATACGGGCGAGGACAAGGTAGACACCCACGTTGAGTACGGTGACACCGTAAACTTCAAGGAGTACCTTAAGAACGAAAAGGCGTGGCTCTCCACCCTTACCCCCTCCTCCAAGCCGTTCCGTATGGCTATCTACCACATACCCAACCTCGGAAACCTTAACGCAACGGGCATTTCCTTCGTTCCCCAGCTCAACGCTCTCGGACTCCACTTCGGTATCTGCGGTCACTACCACTCTACCTCGTGGAAGGCATCGGGCTCGTACAGCCTGAACTTCCCGCAGCTCATAATGGGCGGCGACCCCTACGGCTCGACGGGTGACGTTACGGCGGCTCGTCTGAAGTTTACGAAGGATTCCTCGGGCTCTAAGACGCTTGACGTTCGCGTTGCAAGCCAGAACGGTAACACAAAGCTTGACAAGTCGATCAGCATCAGCAGCACCAAGGCTTCCGCATCCAAGTACGCTCCCGTTGATTTCGGTCTCAACCAGAAGACCGCTATCACCTCTATCGGACTTTCCTTTACCGCACACCCCGTCGTATTTGAGACGGGCGACCCCGACTACTACACCGTTTGCTTCGCAACCAGCGCGCGAACTATGGGCTTCGTCGAATACTCGTATCTCGACACCACCTACAAGGTCTTTGACGAATCGGGCGGCGGACGGCGAACGTACGACACGCTACACACGATACAAATTCCCAAAGCGCACCTCAATAACAACGTCTACCGCGTCGGCGGTATCGAATGTACGCGCCACGACCCCAACCATCACGGAAAGGGCACGAGCTGTCTTAGCTACTACTACGTCTTTGAAAACAGAGATTCGGGCGCGGCGGTAAACGTATTTAACGTTCCCGACCTTATCTCAAGCTCGTCTAACAATACCGAGGAGACCGTTGCCGCGGCAGTTGCGGCGCTCGGAACGAGCCCCGCGCTCATTATCGCCAACGGTGACTCCCGCGCAGTAAACAACAACGCAGAATCCATTGAAACGATGCTCGACGGTCTTGCTGACATTTCGGGCTCGGCGCACCCCGTCGTTTACGTACGCGGCGACCGCGACAACCTCGGTCAGTACGTATCCCAGCTTCCGAGATATCTCTCGCTTGACGATTTCTACTACACCGTTGATTACGACAACTACACCTTCGTCGTAGTCGATACCCTCTCTATCGCAAGCTCTCACAGCTCGCTTTACGTTGGCGACACGTACCTTGCTGAACAGAATGAGTGGATAAACTCCCTCACTCTTGACGAGGACAAGACCACCGTGGTCCTTTCGCACATTCCGCTTGACACCTACGATGCAAAATCGGGCTACTCTTGGCGCGAGGCTCTCGAAGCCAAGGGCGCAGACCTGTTTATGTCAGGTAACGACAGCGCGGGAAGCTTTGGTGTCAGCATTACCGACGGCAACGTGCTTTCCGTCAAGGGCGGCGGATACAAGTCCTCCTCCTCGGTCGGAACGGCAGTAAACGTTCTGCTTTCGGGCGATTACGCAAAGATAACCGCAGTTAACAACAGCGGCTCTACCGTTTATAACAAGACCTTCAGACTCTTTGGCGCGGTTGAGGTAAGCACCACCATCGCGGCAGTTGAGCCCACGCTCACTAACGGAGTTTACTCCATCACCGAAGCGGGCAACCTCGTTTGGATGTCCGAAAACGTCGGAAAAATGAACGGCTTCAAGGGCAAGACGTTCCGCCTTGACGCGAATATTGATATGAAGCTCGTTCCCTTTACCCCCATCGGCGGTAACATTGCCGAGTACGTTGACTCGGGCGCGACCTGCAATAAGTTTATGGGCACGTTCGACGGCAACAATAAGACCATAAAGAACCTTTACATCGACCTTGGCAATACTAACAGCTACGTTGGTCTCTTCGGCTACGCGCAGGGCGCGACCATAAAGAACCTTACCCTCGCGGGCGGCTGTGTAAACGGCGCGATGTATCTTGGCGCACTTGTCGGCACTGCCGAGAACTGCACCATTACGGGATGCTTTACGTACACAGAGGTACAGAGCGTCGGCACTAAGGTCGGCTCTATTGCAGGTCTTGCTTCGGGCACGACCATTACCTCCAGCGGTAACTTCGGTATAGTTTCCACCACCTGCACCGATTCCCCCATCGTCGGCGGTTTTGTAGGTCAGTCCTATGCGAACGACGTAACTAACAATTTCACCAACTCCTTCAACAGAGGTCACGTTATCGTCGCTGTAGGTCAGGCGTCAAGCCCCTCTAAGGGCCACATCGGCGGACTCGTCGGATACTCGGGCTCGTCCCGCGTCAACATCGTCAACTGCTACAACACGGGTGATACCGTAGCCTACGCTATGGGCGGCGCGGGTGTCGTAGGCTCTTACAAGACTACGGGCTATATGACCATCACCAACACCTACTACGTGCGCGGAAACGCATACTACCAGCAGGCGTTTATGGATGCGTACAGCGATTGGTCGAATGCGGCAGGCTCTGGCACCGTTGAAAAATGGGATGCGTCGAGCATGAAGACGCAGAACTTTGCAACCACGCTCAACTCCAAGGTATTCATCTACAACGCAAGCATAAACGACGGCTACCCCGTACCTGCCGTATTCCTTAACATCGATACCTCAAACGCAGAGTACTCCATAACCGTAAGCGAAAGTTCGGGACTTACCATTTCGGGCGGCGTGCTTTACGGCGTGAGCGCAGATACGCTCGCTGACGAGCTGCGCAAGAACATTACCAACGATACGGGTATCACCATAAACGGCACGGGAACGGGCAGCACCGTAACCCTTACCGTTGACGGACTCGTAGTTGATACCGTTATTATCGCCATCGTCGGCGACCTTGACGGCGACGGAGCTATCACGTCGGGCGACTACGTTGAGCTTAAGAACGCTATGGTCGATGATGAAGCACCCCACGGCATCTACGCTTATGCGGCTGATGCCAACAGCGACGGCGTATTTACCTCGCTTGACCTGCTTCTTGTAAGCTCCTACGTTGCAGGCGCAGTAACCGTTATTGATTAATCAGATCCTCGGGAGGGTTTTCCTTCGGGAAGCTCCTCCCTTTGACTTCACTAAATCGAAGGGAGAAAAAATGAACGTAACAGCCACATATAACAAGGGCTTCCACCGCGTTTTCAGCGCGCTGCTTTCCTTTGTAATTTTCTGTTCGATGCTTGTTGGCGTAGTGGAATTCACGTCCTTTGAAACGTCCGCCTTTGACCCCACCTCCTACGCCATCCCCACGAGCGGCACGACCGATTCGTATAAGTTCAAGGCAACACCCGCCGTCTACGAAATGGGCGACGGCTACGCCGTTATCTGGGCGACGAGCTTTGACGGCACGGGATATATCAAATACACCTACGGCGGCACGGAGTACACCGTGTACGACGAGGTTGCGGGAATCGTAAAGACCAACGATTACATCCACGTCGTAAAGGTCCCCCACGAGCATCTTCTCGGCAACTCCTACACCGTTTACTCGCAGGTAGTCACCAACAACAACGCCTCAAGCTTGAGCTACGGCACGACCATTTCCTGCGGTCCGCTCACGCTTCGCAAATACGACAGCGAAACGAGCATCGACATCCTTCAGCTTACGGACACGCACAACTACGCCGACCGCGCGCTGAAGGCTGCAAAGCAGTTTTCCACTACGCCCGACCTCATAGTTTTCACGGGCGACGTGGCAAGCTACATTCGCAGCAAGGACGAAATAGTAACCTACGTATTTTCCATTATGAGCCAAGTATCGCGCGGTCAGTTCCCCGTAGTTTTCTGCCGCGGCAACCACGACGGCTGGGGACGCTACGGAGCGATGCTCCTTGATTACGTACCCACCGAAACGGGCGAGTTCTACTTTGATTTTGAATACGGACCGCTCTACGGCGTCGTTATCGATACGGGCGAGGACGTAGCGCCGAGCAACAACGACCCCTACAATCAGGTCACCAATTTTGACGAGTATATGGCAAAGCAAAAGGCGTGGCTTTCCACCCTTCGCCCCTCGTCAAAGCCGTTCAGCCTTGCTATCTACCACATTCCGATATTGAACAAGCTCCGCAACACCACCACGATGAACTATGCGCCTCTGATGAACTCGCTTGGCTTCCATTTTGGCATTTGCGGACACAATCACAGTACCTCTTGGAAAAACAAGGGCTCGTACAACTTGAACTTCCCGCAGATCGTTGTGGGCGGCGACCCATACGCAAGCGACGTTACGGCGGCGCGCCTGACGTTCGAAACTACCGCGTCGGGCTCGAAAACGCTTGACGTACGCGCGGCGAGCCAGTCGGGAACGACAAAGATCGACAAGTCGATAACGCTTGAACGCGAGACCGTCTCTCCCTCCTCCGCAACCGTGGGCTTTGGAGGACGCGAACAGCAGATAAGCGTATCAAATACGGGGCTTACCTTTGCGACAAAGCCCGTAGTGCTTGAGGTCGGCGACCCCGAATATTACACCGTCTGCTTTGCAACCACCACGCGAGCGATGGCGTTCGTCGAATACACCTACGGCGGAGTTAAATATCAGCATTTTGACAGCACTTCGGGTGCGCGGCGAACCTACGACCCAATACACACGATAAAGGTTCCAAAGGCGCATCTTGACAACAACAGCTACCGAGTTGGCGCGCTTGAATACACCACGTACAACGCGCCGTACACCCTTAAACAAGGAAATGGATGCATTAGCGAGTATTTCGCGTTTGAATGCAAATCGTCCTCCGACGAGGTACGCGTTTTCAACGTTCCCGACCTCGTTTCCAGCGCATCCACCGACACCGAGGAGACCGTGACCGCCGCTGTCAAGGCGCTTGGCACGAACCCCGCGCTCATTATCGCGAACGGTGACTCGCGCGCATCGGTATACGATGCCGACGCGATAGTTTCCATGATAGACGGACTTGCCGACATCTCAAGCTCGGCTCACCCCGTGCTTTACGTTCGCGGTGACCGCGACAACCTCGGCTATTACACGGGTATGCTCACAAGATACCTGCAAAACGACAAGTTCTACTACACCGTTGACTATATGAACTACACCTTCGTGGTGCTTGACACACTCGCTGTCGCGGATACTCACTCCTCGCTCCTTGTAAGCGAGAGCTACCTTGAAGCGCAAAACAAGTGGATAAGCTCGCTTCGCGCGGATAGTGGCAAAAATCTCGTAGTCATTTCCCACGTTCCGCTTGACACCTACGATGCGAAATCGGGCTACACTTGGCGCAAGACCCTTGAAGCCAAGGGCGCGGACATCTTCGTGTCGGGCAACGATACCGCGGGAAGCTTTGGAATTACCGTAACCGACGGCAGAGTGCTTTCCGTTGAGGGCGGCGGCTACAACGCCGCGGACGCAAGCGCGACGGTTGCCGACGTACTGCTTACGCCGAACGGCGCAAGCGTGCGCGTGCTTGATAACAATGGCGCGGTTATCAGCGAGCGAAGCTTTACCATATCGGGCGCTACCGAAACGGGAACTCCCAATTCAGCGTACGCTATAGCCCCCAAGCAAAATTCGGGACTTTACGTCAAGGGCGGTATGCTCTACGGCGTTAAGGACGGCTCAACGCTTGACGCTATACGCGCATCCCTTGCCAACACCGACGGCGTAAGCATCAGCGGCACGGGCACGGGCGCGACTATAACGCTCACCGTAGACGGCAGAGTGCTTGACACCGTAACGCTTAATATTTCGGGCGACGTTGACGGCGACGGAAGCGTCGATGCAAGCGATTATATGGAAGTTAAAAACGCCATCGTCGATGACGAAGCGCCGAGCGGCTTTTACGCCTACGCGGCAGATGCCAACGGCGACGGAGCGATCACCTCGCTCGATCTGCTTCTTTTAGGCTCTTACGTTTCGGGAGTCGTGAAAGATTTAAGCTAAAACATTTTGGGGCTTCCGCGTGAAGCCCCTATTTATTTAATAATTTCATTTTAATATTGACAATTCGATATAAAAAATGATATTATATAAATAGCTATATGCTCAAAAACCAAAAAGGAGAAAAGGGTAGAATGAAAAAGATCTTATCCGTATTTTTGTCGACGCTTATGATCGTTTCCGCATTCGTCGGCGTGATAAGCTTTAGCGCGTCCGCCGCTGAAACGGTCGTGTTTGACGTTGACACGTTCGGTCTTAACAAGACGGGAACGAGCGAGAAGGTCGACTTCCGCGCAAACCCCGGCGTTTACGAGGTCGGCGACGGCTACAACGTCATCTGGGTAACCACCTTTAAGGGTACGGGTTACATAAAGTACACCTACGAGGGCAAGGAATACACCGTTTACGACGAGGACAACGGCGTTATTTGCACCAACGAGGACGTGCATACCGTAAAAGTCCCCCACGAGCATCTTGCAAACAACACCTACACCGTTTATTCGCAGGTCGTAACCGCCAACAACGCATCGGGCGTTACCTACGGCGCGACCATTTCGAGCGGCGCGATACCCTTCAAGGGCTACGACGGCTCGGGAACTGTAAACGTGCTCCAGATCACCGATACGCACGACGCGCACGCAGGTACGCAGGCAGTTGCCAGAGCGCACAAGGGTAAGGACGTTGACCTCGTTGCTTTCACGGGAGATATCGCAAACGACCTCCCCGAGCGCAAGGACATCCTTGACGATCTGTTCCCCCTTATGGCTAACGCCACGGGCGGACGCTTCCCCATCATTTACTGCCGCGGTAACCACGAAACGCGCGGTAAGTACGGAACTATGCTCCTTGAGTATTTCGAGACCTCAACGGGCGAGTTCTACTTCGACTTCAACTACGGTCCTCTTTACGGCGTAGTTCTTGATACGGGCGAGGACAAGGAAGACTCCAACAAGGCGTACGGCGGACTTGCCAACTACAAGGAATACATAGCGGCTCAGGCAGAGTGGCTCAAGACCCTCGCACCCCAGAAGAACGCCGCTTACAGACTTGCTATCTACCACATTCCGCGCCTGCAGACCCTTGCGGGCGGCGCTGTGGACATCTCGAAGAACCTTAATCCCCTCGGCTTCCAGCTCGGTATCTGCGGTCACGACCACTCCAACAGAATCGAGTACAAGGGAACTAACGGCGTTAACTTCGAGCAGGTAGTTCTCGGTCAGAGCGTCGGCGGACTTTACGAGTTCAACGGCGACAAGATAAACTACGTCGCTACCGACAAGAACGGCTCGACTAAGATGAGCAAGGAATTTACCCCCAAGAGCACCTTTGGTGCAGTCGGCACTCCCAAAACTCCCGTTTTCGGCTTGAATCAGAAGAGCGAAACGAGAGCGGGCGGCTCTAACAAGGTCACCGCTGAACCCACCGTTTTTGAAACGGGCGGAAATTACTACACCATCGTATGGGCAACGTCGGCGGACGGCGGCGCGTACGTTGAGTACACCTACGGCGGCAAGGTATATCAGGTATACGACGAGGCGCGCGGATCGCTCCGTACCCCCGACACCGTACACAGGGTAAAAGTGCCGAAGGCGCACCTTAACGGCAACACCTACCGCGTTGCGTGCTTCAATATGCGTTCGCAGTCGGGTTACACCTTCTCGCGCGGAAGCGTAGCGGTAAGTAAGGATTATAAGTTTGAAAACAATACCACCGCAACCGAGATTCCCGTTCTCGTTTGCCCCGATATCGGCGTTAACCTCGCAAGCGACGCGCTGACTCGCCTTTCCGCCGCGGTTGCCGCGCTCGGAAGCAATCCCGCGATAGTTTCGGTAAACGGCGATAGCGTTGCCGACATCGCAAAGAAAATGGGCATCGTTGGCGTTCTTCAGGCCACCCACACCGCATCGGGCGGTACTCACCCCGTAGTTTACACGCGCGGCGCGGCAGAGATGAAGGGTGAATACGCATCCCGCCTCGGCTTCTATCTGCACACCGCAACGGGCGAGCTTTACTACTCGTTCAACACCACGAACTACACCTTCATCGTGCTTGACAACGCCGCACTTTGCGAGCATTGCGCAAAGAACGCGGGCGAGCTTATTCTGCCCGAGGTTATCCGTGAAAAGCAGACCGCTTGGCTGAATTCGCTTGAAATTGCGCAGTCCAAGGATATCGTAGTCATCTCTCACGAGGCGGCTATCGACAACGAATGGATGGAAATTCTCCGCGCGAAGGGCGCTCCCCTCGTTATCAGCGCGTGCAACGGCGGCTTCTCCGTTGACGACACGCAGGGCGTTATAAACGTCGAGGCGGGCGGCTTCAAGGACGGAAAATACACCGTTTCGATGATCACTATAAAGGGTGACAGCGTTGACGTTAAGGCGGCAGACAACACGGGCGCAGTGGTTTACGAGCAGACTCTCTCGCTCGCTGACTTCCCCCGCGAGGTAACTCCCCCCGCTGATACCACCCCCGACACCGACCCCGCAACCACTACCGCTCCCACCGAGGAAGGCGGATGCGGCTCGGCTATCGGCTTTGCTCTCATCCCCGCAGTAATTGCTTCGGCAACGCTGTGCGTAAAGAGAAAGAAAAAGTATGAATAATATATTTGGCTTGTGCCAAATATGAAGGAAAAAAGTGGTTGAAGCCGCAAGGCTTCAACCACTTTTGTTTTTAAATTGCTTTTTGTGTTTATTCACAAAATAAAACCGCAAATCAACCAATGCTCGATTGACTTTTTGCATTTTTGTGATATAATGGAAAAAAGGCGGGGGAGCGGTGCTTTTGTCTTATCGTTGCCTGCCCGTCGGTAGCAAGTTAAGAACTTAACGATAGGAGAAAAATCAATGAAAATGACTGTAAACCACCCGACCTACGGCGAGATAGTCTACGCCGAAGGCTTTTGGCTTGGAAAAAAGACCTTGACGGTAAACGGAGTCGAGGCGGCGGCTGTTTCTAAGAGGGAATTTATAATAAACGGCAAGCACGCCACGCTGAAGGGAGGCTTCTTTAGCGGAGCTTCGTTGTGCATAGATGGGGAGCGCATTGAGGTATGTCCTAAGCTGAAATGGTATGAGATAAGCCTCGTCGTCGCTCTGTTCGGCATATTATTCGTATGGAGCAACGTGCCCGCGCTGTGCGCGATATTCCCCGTTGTCGGCGGCGCGATAGGCGGCGGATTATGCGGTGGTTTAGGCGCGTCAACGCTGTGCTTTATGAAATCGGTGCGCAATCCCCTTTACAAAATACTGATAGGCTTCGGTATGTTCGCGCTGACCACGCTGATCTTGTTTGCGATAGCGTCCGCCATTTTAGCCGCGGCAGCCGTGTAAACGAAAAACGAGCTTTCGTCATTTGACGAAAGCTCCGTTTTTATTTTCCAACGCAAAATTTTGAGAAAATTCCGTCAATAAGGTCGGCGCGGACGGTGTCGCCGCGTCCGTCAAGCTCGCCAAGGGCGGCGGCGGCGTCCTCAAGGCACACGCCCGCAAGGTCGGGCGGAAAGCCGCTGTCAATGGTGTCGGCGGCGGCGGCAAGCGCATCAGCCGCGCGCGCGATAGCGTCGTACTGCCGCGCCCCCATAACGATGGCGTCGGCGGCAAAATCAAGCTCGCCGTCGATAAAGAGCGACGAAACGAGCGCTTCAAGCTCGCTTTTGCCCTCGCCCGTAAGCGCAGACAGCCGCGCGCGCAAGCTAAAACGCGAAAATAGCTCCTCTGCCTCGGCGCAGGGGGTGGAGTCCACCTTGTTAAGCACCGCGACGACCTGCCCCTCGTGCGCAAGAAGCCGCTCGGCAAGCGCGATATCGTCGCCGTCGGGCGCGCGAGTCGCGTCGATAACGTAAAAAACAAGCTCCGCGCCGTCTATCTTTTCAATGGCGCGTTTGATTCCGATAGCCTCGACCTCGTCAGATGCGCTTTCGCGTATGCCCGCCGTGTCGAAAAGGCGCAGCGTCACGTCGCCAAAAGAAACGGTCGTTGACAGCACGTCGCGCGTAGTTCCCGCGATGTCGGTGACTATCGCCTCGTCCTCGCCGACGAGGAGATTGTAAAAGCTGCTCTTGCCCGCGTTCGTTCTGCCGCAGATCACGGCGGAAATGCCCTCTGCCACGGCTCGTCCCGTGCGGTAGGTCGCGGCAAGCGCGGCGGTTTTTTCAATGAGAGAGCCGATTCGCGCGCGCGTTTCCTCCTCGGAGATAGAGCCGAGGTCCTCTTCGGGAAAATCCACTCTCGCGTAAATGTCGGTAAGCAGAGCGGTGGTCTCGTCGCGAAGCTCGGAGCAACGCTTGCCGAGCGTACCCGACATTCCGCTTCTTGAAAGCCTGAGCTGGGCGTCCGTTCCCGCGTCGAGAAGAAGTCCGAGTGCCTCCGCCTCGTCAAGACCTATCTTGCCCGATGCAAAGGCGCGGCGAGTGAACTCGCCCGCCTCGGCGTGGCGCGCGCCCGCGCCAAGACACGCCTCAAGCACGCGCCGCGTAACGAGCGCACCGCCGTGACAGCAGATTTCCACGGTGTTCTCGCCCGTGAAGGACGCGGGCGCGCGGAAAAGCACGGCAAGCCCCTCGTCGATGCAAAGACTGCCGTCGGGGGTGAATATCTTGCCGAAAACTGTGCTTCTTGGGCGTTTTTGCGATAGCGTGCCGCCCGATGCGGGGACGAATATCTTGTCCGCGACCTCGGCGGCGGCGCTTCCCGAAATGCGGATCAGCGCAACTCCGCCCTTGCCGCGCGGCGTGGATACCGCGGCTATCGTGTCAAAAGAAAAATCCTTCATTATAATGTATATCCTCGGAAAAATGAATAATGAATAATTTCGGTGGCTTTTTGCGTAGCAAAATTCATCCTTAACATTTCGCAAAGCGAAATATTTCACATTTGCCCAAAGGGCAAATATTTCACACGGCGAAGCCGTATTTCACTGAAAACGCTCCGCGTTTTCCCTGCGTCATTCCGAAGTCGCGGTGCGTTGTTCCGCGCCGCGACGAGCGAATCTCGACGTTTTTCCGCAGAAAAACGGCGCTTGATGTTAGCACCTAACCGATTTATTGGGGATTTGGCACAAAAAATACGGCTATGCACTATTTGAGGCGATAGCAAACATAAGGCTCTCCCTGAGGGAGAGCTGGCGCGTTAGCGACTGAGAGGGGGCGCGTAAGCCCTCTCCGTCGGCTACGCCGACACCTCTCCCAAAGGGCGAGGCAAATTGTAGGCGCGAACATTCCGAATAGCCAAAGCACACGGCTACGCACTATTAAAAGGCGATTGCACCGAGAGGCTACCTCCGCAGGGAGGCTAACGCGAACCGCCGCTTTTTCGCACAGCACGGCTATACAGTATCAAAAGGCAATGCACACATAAGGCTCTCCCTCAGGGAGAGCTGGCGCGATAGCGACTGAGAGGGGGCGCGTAAGCCCTCACCGTCGGCTACGCCGACACCTCTCCCAAAGGGCGAGGCAAATTGTTGACAGCCATAGCGCACGGTGAAAGTCCGAAAGGGGCAAGTTGGGTGCTAACATAGGGCGCAAAAATTCTGCGGAATTTTTGCGAGATCCACTTGCCGCGTCGCAGAACATTGCGCCGCGCCTTCGGGATGACGCGAGAGAGTGCGCTATCCCCGCTTTTTTTAAGTGAAGTTGCGGCTTTGCCGCAGGGAAAACGCTCACGCGTTTTCAATGATATCCACCTACGGTGGATGAAATATTTCGCTTCGCGAAATGGAAATATTTCGCTTTGCGAAATGTGAAATATTTTGCTTGCGCAAAATGTTGAGGTAGCTTTTTGCGGCGCAAAAAGCAATTTATAAAAGCAAAAACGGTCAGAGCGGCGGCTCTGACCGTTTTTTTCCTTCACGTTTGCCCGTAGGGCAAATGCATCACGCGGCGAAGCCGTGCATCACGCGCAGAGCGTGCATCATATTTGCCGTAAGGCAAATGCATCATTCGCAATCAAACCTCTTTAAAAAACTCCACTTCCTCGCCGTCGGGGCCTTTGACGAAGGATATGCGAATGGACATGGGAGCAGGCTTTGCCGTGGGGATGTCCACGGTCTTGGGCGGAGTCAGCGCGGTAGCGCCCGCCGCGAGCGCGGCGGCGTAGGATGCGTCAACGTCCTCGGATGCGAGGGCGAGGTGCAGCCATTTTCCGCGCGGCGGAAACTCGTCGCCGCCGTTTGCAAATATCTCAAGGCGGGTGCCGTCGCCGATGTCAAGCATAACGGTGCGCCCCGTTCCCTCGCCCCATTCTGCGACGTGGCGCATACCGATTGCGGTGTAAAAGGCGAGCGTTTTTTCAATATCAGAGGATTTCAGCGCGATGTGATGAAGCTTCATTTTCGTCTCCTTTGGGCTTTATACTTACATTATAAATGCAAAACCGCACCGTGTCAATGCCCCCGACGCGTGAAATTTTACTTAATTTTGCACCGAAATACTTAAATTTGCTTGATTTTTATGATATAATATAAAAAATCGTTGGGTGAGAGGTGAAAAAATGAACTGTGAGCTTTGTCCGCGCCGTTGCGGCGTTGACAGACGGCAGGTGCGCGGCGCTTGCGGCGCGCCCGACGCGCTTCGCGTCAGCCGCGTGTCGCGCCATACCTACGAGGAGCCGTGCATCAGCGGCACGCGCGGCTCGGGAACGGTGTTCTTTTCGGGGTGCGTGCTTTCGTGCGTTTTCTGTCAAAATAAGCCGATAAGCCGCGACCTTATCGGCGAGGATATCAGCGTGCGCCGACTCTCCGAGCTGTTTTTGGAGCTTCAGGCGGCGGGCGTGCATAACGTAAACCTCGTTACGCCGACGCAGTACACGGATAAGATATGCGAAGCCCTCGCCGCCGTGAGGGGTGAGCTTCATATTCCCGTGGTGTGGAACAGCGGCGGCTACGAACGCCCCGAAACGCTTCGGCGAGTGCGCGGACTCGTTGATATCTATATGCCCGATTTCAAATATATCAGCTCCGAGCTTTCGCTTCGCTATTCGGGTGTCGGGGACTACGCCGAGCGCACCGCCGAGGCGATAGCGTTTATGTATAAAATGCTCGGAAGGGCGGAGTTTGACGAGGGCGGCTTGATGCGCCGCGGCGTGCTTGTGCGCCATCTCGTGCTTCCCGCTTGCAGAAGGGATTCCGAGGCGGTGCTTCGCCGCCTTGCCGAAATAGTGCCGCCCGCCGATATCGTGCTTGGGCTTATGAGCCAATACACGCCGAGCTTTTACAGCGGCGAGGAGAAAGATCTGCGCCGCCGCGTGACGACGTTTGAGTACGAGAGCGTGCGTAAGGTCGCGCTGGAGCTTGGTTTTGAGGGGTATATGCAGTCGCCGATGTCCGCAACTGCCGAATTTACGCCGAAATTTACGAACGATCTGAAAATAGAGCTTTAACGGGGCAGTATCAGTTAGATGCAGAAGTTGCGATTTTGCCGTCGTTGGGGGACGAGGGTACGCCAGAGGGGAAAATCGCGGCTAAAAAACACGTATAAAAATCGAAATCCGCAAGGATTTCTACCTTAAAAAATCGCTTTCTTTATCTTTTCAGACGAAAAACGGTCTTTTTATTTATTTGTTTTTGTGTTTTTGTTCTGCGCTAACTGAGACTGCCCCGTGTTTCTAAAAAATTCAAAAAAATAACACAGTTAATCTATTGCCACGGGGCGAGCGATGTGATATAATATACTCGGTATATAATTACTTTAAGAAAGGATTTTTCAGAATGAGACCTTCCGAACTTCTTGCTAACATTAAAAAGGGTGAGCTTTTTGCAAACGCAGGCGTTACCCGCGATCCCGCCAAGCGCTTTGGCGCGCTTCTTGAGGAATTTATCGAGCGCTACGGCGACGAGCGCGACGTAAATCTTTTCTCCGTTCCCGGTAGAAGTGAGCTTGCGGGCAACCACACCGACCACAACCACGGCAGAGTTATTGCCTGCTCGGTAGACCTTGATATCGTTGCCGTCGCAGCGGCGCGCGAGGATAGCACCGTCCGCATCAAGAGCGAGGGCTTCCCCGAGGACGTGGTCGATATAAACGAGTACGTAACTCCCCGTGAGGACAGATTCGGTCATTCCGATTCTCTTATCGCAGGCGTGGCTGACGGCTTCCGCCGTCGCGGACTTGCCGTAGGTGGCTTTGACGCAGTTACCTCCTCCAACGTTCTTAAGGGTTCGGGAATCTCCTCCTCCGCCGCATTCGAGGATATGGTTGGTACTATTATGTCCCACCTTTACTGCGACGGCAGCGTTGATTTCGTTAAGATAGCTATGATCTCGCAGTACGCCGAGAACGCATTCTTCGGCAAGCCCTGCGGACTTATGGATCAGGTAGCGTGCGCCGCAGGCGGCGTTGTTGCCATTGATTTTGCAGACCCCACCGCTCCCGTGGTTGAGAAGATAAGCTTTGACCTTACGGGCAAGGGCTACCGCCTCTGCATCGTTAACACGGGCGGAAACCACGCCGACCTCACCCCCGACTACGCCGCAGTTCCCGCAGAGATGAAGTCCGTTGCTAAGGCTCTCGGTCACGAGGTCCTCCGCGAGTGCGACGAGGATGCTATCATTGCCGCTATCCCCACGCTTCGCAGTACGCTCGGCGACCGCGCAATTCTCCGCGCGCTTCACTTTATGGCTGAAAACCGCCGCGTTTACGAGATGAAGCAGGCTCTCCTTGCCGACGATTTCGAGGCTTACTTTGACGGCGTTATGGCATCGGGACACTCCTCCTTCTGCTATCTGCAAAACGTTTACACCACAAAGAACGTAACCGAGCAGGGACTTTCCCTTGCTCTCAATCTCAGCGAGAGATATCTTAAGGACTGCAAGCGCCCCACCGCGTTCCGCGTTCACGGCGGCGGCTTTGCGGGTACTATCCACGCATACGTTCCCGACGAGGACGTTGAGGGATACCGCGCACTTATGGACGGCGTGTTCGGCGAGGGCGCGTGCCACATACTCAGCATAAGACCCGAGGGTGCAGTAAAGCTCCTCTGATAAGCGCAAATGAGTAAGAAAAGAAAAAAGAAATCGGCTGTTAAAAGCCTTACCCCCGCGCAAAAGCTCAAGGAGAGCTTCAAGGGCTTTAACTGGAAGCTCGTTTTGGGGCTTCTCGGCGGTTGCCTTTTGTCCTCGGTGGTGTATTTTCTGCTGTCGGGATATAAAATATCGCTCTACGTTCTTTTTGCGTACATAATTGCCGATTGCGCCGCAATACTTACGTTTTTCATATACAATCGCGGCTTCGTGGACAAGGATGCAACGCTTGACAACCTCCCCGACACTATGACGGTCGAGGAAAAAGAGGATTATATAAATTCTATCGCCATGCGCCGTAAAAAGAGCAAATGGATGCCGATAGCGATAATAATCCTTTCGTTCCCGCTGATGCTTGACACGTTTAATATTTTCATAGTGGAAGGAATTCTCGGATGGGAACTTATCTGACTTCATCCGATATCGTATTCGGCACGCTCTATTCGGGCTCGAAGGGTAACTGTACCCTCGTCCGAATGGGCGGCACGACCATTCTCGTTGACGCAGGCAGGTCGGCGCGCTATCTTTGCGCCCGACTTGCCGCGTGCAGTATTACCCCCGACGAGATAGACGCCGTTTTTATTACGCATTCTCATAACGACCATACCTCCGCGCTTGCCACGCTTACGAAGAAATACGGTACTCGCGTTCACGCCGCAGGGTGTGTGGCGCGGGAGATAGCGCATCTTTGCGCCGAGGGAACGCTCGTCGAGCATCCTTTGCGCTTGTGCGAGGAAATTGGCAATATCACCGTTTCGTCCTTTGCGACGAGCCACGATACCTACGCCTCCGTCGGCTATCGCTTTGAGTGCGACGGGCGCGTTCTGGGCGTTGCCACCGACCTCGGCGTCGTTACCGACGAGGTAAGGCGCGGTCTTTGCGGCAGTTGCGCCGCGGTTATAGAGGCAAATCACGACGTAGAAATGCTTATGTCAGGTCCGTATCCGCCCGACCTTAAGCGAAGGATAATGTCCGCGCGCGGTCATCTTTCAAACGAGGATTGCGCTTGTCTTGCCGATTATCTTGCCTCCGCGGGTGCAAGCTCGCTTTTGCTTGCCCACATATCCGAGGCGAACAATTCCCCCGAGCTTGCGCTTGCCGCAAGCGAAGGAGCGCTCCGCGCCGCGCACCGCGACGTAAAAGTTTGCGCCGCGCACCCCGATGAACCCGTGCTTTTACAGGTGAAATAAATGATAAATCTTAAAATTATTGCCGTAGGAAACCTTAAGGACAGGTATCTTACGGACGCTTGCGCCGAATACGTCAAAAGACTTTCGGGCTTTTGCCGCCCTGAAATAGTCGAGCTTAAGGAGGCGCGCCTTTCCGACTCTCCCACGGACGGCGAGATAGCCGCGGCGCTTGAGGATGAGGCGGCAAGGATACTTGGCGCGATACCGCCGCGCGCGTTTACCGTTGCGCTTGCGGTCGAGGGGCAGAGTATGCCGTCGGAAAAATTGGCGGCAAGGATAGAATCAGAGCTTCAAGCCCACTCGTCGCTTTGCTTCATCATCGGAAGCTCGTACGGGCTTTCGCCGCGCGTAAAGGCGGCGGCAGATATGCGCCTTTCACTTTCGGAGCTGACCTTTCCCCACAGGCTTTTCCGAGTAATGTTGCTTGAGACGATTTACCGTTCCTTTACGATAATCAAGGGGACGCGTTACCATAAATAAAGGAGATATCCATTGAAAAACAAAGTTAGTGTAAGGGCAATGGCAGCGCATATCGGTGCAATAGTTGCATTTGCGCTCGTGTGCGCTTTCGCGCTGACTACGGCGGCGGAGCTTCTTGCGCCGCCCGCAAATCAGCCAGCGCTCCCCCCAAACGACACCAACGTTATGGGAGATATTACCCTTCCGTCCTACGATACGAGCGTAAATACCACCGCGCCCGACGGCACGCAGGATACCACCGAGCCGCCGTTTACCGAGGAGACTACCGTACCCTCGCAGGGCAACACCGACGTGGACTACCTCTCGCTTGAGGAAGCGATAGCGAAGGGCTACAGCGTAAGCTGGAAGGACTACGACGACTCTATGCAGTTTGCCGAGATAGACCTTGAGCTTCTGTACGACAGACAGTACAGCGACAGAACGAAGATAGTGAGCGTTCTCACGCCTTTGCGCTACAGCGAGGGCGGACTTATGTTCGAGTCGTACGTTAAGAAGTCCTTCGACCGTCCCGTCGTTGAGCTGTATATGGGATATATTATGGTCGATATCGGCGTTACGGAGTCCGCGAGAGCGCCGCTTCCCGATGCCGTAACGGGCGATCCGATAATAAAAACGGGCGAGTTGACGCTTGCTATATATTCATCGCAGGGTAAGCTCATCGGCAACTATCTTATGTCGGATATAACTCCCGCGTATCATAGGGACCTTGCGGACAGACCGCTGTTTATACTTAACGAAAAATATTATTATCTTGACGAGACGAGCGGATTTTTCGTGGAATCCGATTTCGTGCTTGAGACCGACGGCAGGGGACTTGCGTTTGACTATAACCCCGACTACGGCAAAAGCACGAACTCAATGAAAATATACCATACCGTACAAGAGGTCACTATGAAGTACAGTATGGATACGAAGGATAACTACACGCGCTCGGGCGTGGATTACCGCATCGCGCGCGAGATGTACGAGCAGTTCCCCGAATATGCCGCCAATATTGAAAAGGCGGGAACGAACCCCGCGTTTTCGGTGTTTTTGGCAAAGGCAAAGCGCGAGATAGCGCTTGAAAACGCCGCACAGCAGAACAAGCCGAGCGAGACGGAGCCTACACCCGAAACCACGGTGACACCCGAAACTACGCTCACGCCCGAAACTACGGTGACACCCGAAACCACGGTGACGCCCGAAACCGTTGGCGGCGAGCTTCCTCCTGCCGAGGAGCCGCAGGTTGACGGCACTACGGAGTCGGACGTTACCACCGACGGAACTACCGCTCCCGAAGAAACTACCGTTCCCGAAGAAACTACCGTTCCCGAAGAAACGACCGTTCCCGAAGAAACTACCGTTCCCGAAGAGACTACCGTTCCCGAAGAAACGACCGTTCCCGAAGAGACTACCGCTCCCGAAGGAACTACCGCTCCCGAAGAGACTACCGTTCCCGAAGAGACTACCGCTCCCGAGCCCGTAACGCCGCCAAGCACTAAGATAACGGTTGTTAAAAAATTCACCGCATATCGCTTTGCTTACGGCAAGACCGCTCCGAAGATAGACGAGAGCTATATTTATTCCGCCAACAGATACACCACGCAGTACCACTATCAGACTCTGTCGTGGGCTACGAAGTATAAGTACGCAAAGGCGTTCAATTACAGCGACGGTCTCGCCGTCACGTTTGACGATAACGGCTTGCTCCGCATAATCAACACGTCGGGCTCGACCGTGGTGTTTAAGCACTATAACTACAGGGGCTCGGCCGATCAGGGTAACACCCGCTACGTTCAGTATTATACCGAGCCGTTTTACAAGGACGTTTCGCAGATAGGTCATTATTATTATGACGAGGGTTACATCCGCGTGCGCTTCCTTGAGCGCAGATACCATTCGTTCAACAACTTTCAGGTTGACAAGGACGTTCTTCTTGACAAGAAGGGAAATGAATACGAGTTGCCCTTCGGATACGAGCTCGTTTCCTACTCCGACGGAGTAATACTCGTTGAAAAGAACGGAAAATACGGCTATTACAGCGTTGAAGGGCATTGGATAGCACAGCCCGTTTACACCTACGCACAGCCCTTTGTCGAGGGAATCGGCGTTATAGGCTACAAGGGAGGCAAGGTTGGCGCGGTTGATAAGCAGGGTAACGTAGTCGTTCCCTTCGTTTACGACAGCATTACCAACGCATCCAGCGGCATTTTTGCCTGCTTCAGCGAGGAAAACGGCTGGAAGCTGCTTGCAAAGGTAGCAAAATAAAGTGTGTGGGTCAAATGCTTTTAGCATTTGACCCACACACTATGAATTGCCCTGCGGACGTGAATTGGCTAACGCCATGAATTGCACCTATGGTGCATGAATTGTCTTCGGCATTGTAAGAATGGGCAATTCAAATCATGAAAACGCAGTTTTCAAATCATGAAGCCGTAAGGCTTCTATTCATGACGCAACGCGTCAATTCATTATATTCGGAAAGAACCTTGCTAAATGCAAGGCAAAAGCACTTATGACAAACGATTTTTTCGTTATCATAAGTGCTTTTTTTATTTTTACGATCAGGCATTCTTCGGCTCGAAGGTGTCCTTAAGGACGGCAAGGCGTGCCTTTGCCTCCTCCTCGGAGCTTGCCTTGATGGAGTAGTAGAACTTGCATTTCGGCTCCGTGCCGCTGGGACGAACTGCTACCCAACCGTTCTCAAAAATGAAGCGGAGCAGGTCGGATGCGGGATATCCCATAGCCTGCGTTTCTGCGGAAAGGTAGTCCTCAACGCGAAGCACGGGCATTCCGCCGACCTCGGCGGGTGCGTTCTTACGCAGATTTGCGGTGAGCGCGGCGATCTTTGCGCTTCCGTCAAGTCCCTTGAAGTAGAAATTGGACTGCGTGTCAAGGAAGAAGCCGTATTTTGCGTGGATAGCGTCAAGCGCGTCAACGAGCGTCATGCCGAGGCGCTTGTAGTAAGCCGCCGCCTCGCAAAGCATAAGGGAAGCCTGAACGCCGTCCTTGTCTCTTACGAAGTCCGCGATAAGACAGCCGTAGCTCTCCTCGTAGCCGAAGATGAAGGTCGCGTCGTGCTTTGCGTTGTGCAGGGCGATGCGCTCGCCGATGTATTTGAAGCCCGTAAGGGTCTTTTCAAGCTTTACGCCGTATGCGTTGCAGATGTAGTCACCGATGTCGGAGGTAACGAGGGTGGTAACGCCGAAGGGATTTTCGGGCATCGTGCCCTCTGCGGTGCGGCGGGAGAGGATGTACTCAAGCAGTATAGCCGCAGACTGATTGCCCGTGATGAGCTGCATCTCGCCGTTCTTGCGACGTGCGGCAACGCCGAGGCGGTCGCAGTCGGGGTCGGTGGTGATAACGATGTCGGCATTTACCTCGTCGGCAATGCGAAGCGCGTCGATATAAGCATCGGGGGATTCGGGATTGGGGTTCTTCGTGCCCTTGAAATCTCCGTCGGGCTCGCACTGCGAAAGTACGGGAACTACGTCGTAGCCGCACTCGGTAAGCGCGCGGCGGACGGGAACGTTACCCGTGCCGTGCTGGGGGGAGTATACTACGCGCAGATTTTTTGCCGCCTCGGCGTCGCGCGACAGGGAGATGTTGCAAACTCTGAGGCAGTATTCATCGTCTATCTCAGGGGGGAGTATGCGGATAAGGTCGCCCGCTTCCTCAAGGGAAAGGCAGGGAACGGTAAGGGGATTTTCGATGGCGGCGATGTTTTTGATAACTATATCGCTCTGCGCGATATCGAGCTGACAGCCGTCGGAATTATATATCTTGTAGCCGTTGTATTCGGGGGGATTGTGCGATGCGGTGATCATTACGCCTCCCGCCGCGCCGATGCGGCGTACCGCAAAGGAAAGCATGGGGGTGGGGCGGAGCGAGTCGAAAAGGTACGCTCTTACGCCTGCGGCGGCGAAAACGCCCGCGGTAACGAGCGCGAACTCGCGCGAGTAGCGGCGGGTATCGTGGGGAATTACCACTCCGCGCTCTGCGGCGTCGGGGGCGGATGCGGCAACGTATGCGGCAAAGCCCGCGCTTACGCGACCGACCGTGTATATATTCATTCTTCCGATGCCTGCGCCGAGTATTCCGCGCATACCGCCCGTGCCGAACTCAAGGGGTGCGGCAAAGCGCTCCGCTATTGCGATCTCGTCGTTCTGTATCTGCTCAAGCTCTGCCTTAACGTCTGCGGAAAGTCCTTCGGCGCTGAGCCAACGCTTGTATTCATTCATAAAATCCTTGTTTTGCATTTTACCCTCCATACAGGATATTTTTACTAATCTATTATAATAGAAAAATGTAAAAAAGTCAATATATAATGGAAGTTTATACAAAAAAGTTGGTGGATATTCAACGCCTTGACAAAACGCGCGCTATGTGCTAAAATGTACGGTAGACGGAGGCGCAAAATGAAAAGATATATTGCAGTTTTTGCCGCGCTCTTGCTTGCCTTGTCCCTTCTCGGCTGCGAGGGGGAGATAGCGCCGAAGCAGTTTGAGAGCGGAAATATAAAAATTACACTTAACGAGGGCTTTATCGAGGAGCGCACGGACAGCGCCGATGCGGCGTTCGTGTCCGCCGAGCTTTGCGTGTACTATACGTACGACGGTATAAAATATTACGGCAGGCGTATAGAAACCTTTGAGCGATACTGCGAGCTTGTTGCCAAAAACAACGGCTTGCACAAAAGCGAAGTTGTAGAGGAAAATGGGCTTACCTATCTTGTTTTCGACGACGAGGTGCTTACGTCGGAATATAGCGTGGTCGAATTCCTTTTCGAGACGGAGGGCGAGTTTTCGCGCGCCCGATTCGTTTGTGAGGCGGCACAGCTTGAAAAACGAATGCCCGAAATACTTGAATATGTCAAAACCATTACCGTGAGTAAAAAAGCGGAATAAAACCGAGGATGTAGAGACCTACTCTTAAGGACAGTTTCTTAAAATTCAATACAATATGTTACCTACCGACAAGAAAAGGACAGAGATTTTTGCGTTCTCTGTCCTCTTTTTCTTGTAGGCACAAATGCGGTTATTAAATTGTCGATATGCTTCGCTACGCTCAGCTCGATATATTTGCCTTTCGGCAAATTCGATATAACCTCCCTTTCGGTCGGTTTCGATATGATATCAATCCCTCGTTTGCGAAGCAAACATATCGAGCCGTAGGCATATCGAGTTGCGTCAGCAACATATCGACAATCCCGCAAGGGATTGATATCGATGCGTTGTGTCCTTAAGGACACAACGCTGTCTCGGTTTTATTTTTTATTCCTTATCATATATACTGCCGACAGTACCGCAAGGACGGCGGCGAACGCAATGACGTACGGCGACGCTTCGGGCGGCAGGAGCAAAAACAGATAGTTCGCGCCGTTGAACGCGGCGTGCATTATAAGCGGCGGCAGGAGGGAATCGTATTTCAGATACAGCGCACCGAGCGCAAGACCGCAGAGCGTGGCGTATATTATCCATATAACGCCGCCGTGAAACGCACCGAAAAGAAGGGCGGATGCGATAAGTGCCGCGGCGCTCGGCACGATGGTGCGAAGCCTGCCAAGCACGGCGCGACGGAATATCAGCTCCTCGATAAGAGGGGCAAGCATCACCGTGTCAACGATGCCGACGAGCGTGAGCGCACCAAGCGGTGCGGAGGCTGTGGCGTAGGACGCGGTAAGCTCGCTTGGCAGGAGCGCTATCACCGACGAGCAAAGGGCGTTTAACGAAACGCCAAGCACGGCGCAGACGGCAAGGGAGAGCGCGGGGGATCTTTTTATCCCCCACGCATCAAAAAATTGCGACGGCTTCTTTTTTCGGGAGCGCAAATATATTGCGGTAATGAGCGCCGCAAGCGCAAGAAACGCAAGTCTGCGGACGGCGGCGGACACTCCCAAAAACGACAGAGAGGCGTCAAAAACGACGTAGGCTGATAGGGTAAAGGCTATCTCAAGCGCCGTTCTCATTTTATTTTACGTAATCCATAATATCGACGTCCATCATCGGGAGCAGGCGCGTAAGAAGTACGCGGTAGCGCATATACGAGTGATAGCGCAGTCCCTCTGCGGCAAGTTCGGGCGACACGCCGATCTCCTCAAGCGTGGTGGCACATCCCGCACGCTTCATCATATCCTCAAGCTCGTCGGCATCGGGCAGATATTCGTATATCAGCTTGCGTATCTCGCCCCAAGACTCTTGCAGACGGGCGGGATCGATCTTGTCGGTGATGGTGGGGGAGTTGAGCTTTATAACATCGGGTATCTGGTCTGCGGAGAAGTGCGTGTATACCTCGTCAAAATCCGTGGGGTCTGCCTGTGCGGTAACGGAAGTAAGCGCGTCGGCAAGCTTACGGTAAGCGCGGACGAGAATGAGGGTGGCAACGCCGACCTTTCTTCCGTGAAGCTCGGGGTAAATACCGCGTGCGAGCTTGTAGCATTCCCAATAGTGCGACACGACGTGCTCTGCACCCGATGCGGGGCGGGAGCATCCCGCAAGCTTCATAGCGATGCCCGAAAGCACGAGTGCTTCGGCAACCGCGCCTGCGGCTTCCTCGTCCTCCGCCATTATCTTGTCCGTCAGCGAGAGTATGCGGGAAAGCGCGTCAAGCGTTACGTTTGCTATCGCGTCACAGTAATACTCACCCGTCAGGATGCTTGACATTTTCCATTCCATAATGCCAAGGCACTTTGCGACCATATCGCCGTAGCCTGCCGCCTTGAGAATTGCGGGGGCGGCGGCAAGAATGCGCGTGTCGGCAATTATAACGTCGGGCTGTTCAGCCTGCCACGACATTTTGAAATTGTTTTCTATTATCGGAGCGGTGTCGGATGCAAAGCCGTCCATCGAGGGCGCGGTTGCAAAAATGCAGAATTTCTTTTTCTTTCTGAACGCGCTGACGCGGCAAATGTCGTTGAGCGAGCCCGTGCCGACGGAAATTATGCCGTCCGCATCCTCTGCGAGGGCTTCGACCTCGCGCACCTGCTCGACGCGAGCGTAGAGCATATTTTCGTAGACCTTGCGCGTTACCTTAAAGCCCGCAGAGGCAAGAACGTCGCAAAGACCGTATTTTTCAGCGGCGGCAAGAGTGTTTTCGTCAGCTATAAGGAGCAGACGGTCGCCAAAGCCGAAGCGGCGAAGAATCTCGCCCGTTTTTTCGGTAGCATAGCCCGAAATTTCAACGTGCTTAGTATAAACCTCGTGTTTTTTACCACAAGGGCAGCCCTCAAGCGATTTGACAAGCTTTTGCAGATCCATAATATCACCTCATAAAATATTATAAGGTAATTATATCACGCAGGAAAATAAAAGTCAACAGCACTTGACAGTTTTGGCAAACGCGGATATAATAGTATCAGCATAATACGCAAGTGAAATGAAAAACGGCAGGTGGAATATGATTTTCGACGTTACGGTCAAGGAATATACGCATCGGGTGCTTACCGAGCCTATGGACGAGCAAAACGGTGTGAATACGAATTTTATAGAAAAGACGTCGTTTACGACCACGGAATACGAAACGGTGTGTGACGGCACTCTTGTGGTAGAGGGCGGGCGCGTGTGCCTTTCGTACGAGCCGACGGAGCAGATAAGTGTGGAGATGAGCTTTGACGTCGATGAGCCGAAGCTCATAACGCTTGCGAGACGTTCCGAAAATATGCCGCCGATGATGCTCGTGCTTGAGGAGGGCGTGCGCCACGTTTGCCTTTGCAAAAGCAAGCGCACCTCCTTTGAGATGCTTGCACGCGCCAAAAGGATAGAAAATTCATTTTTGAAGGACGGGCGCGTTGAGCTTGACTACGCCGTGGAGGTCAACGGTCTGCGCGCGGAAAAAACGAAAATAAAGATAAGCCTTGTAAAAAACGAACGACTCCGCTGATGCGGAGTCGTTCGTTTTTTATTAGCCGTAGATCTCGATCTCGGAGATAACGATAACGTTGGAGTAAGACAGGCTTACGCCGATTTGGATGCAATCGACCTCAGCCGCCTCGAAATCACCAAGTGTGAAGGAGGTGGACTCGTCGTACGGATTGTACGTGCCGTTGCTTGAGCCAAGCACTCTCCAAGAGGTAGTGCCGTCAGCGTTCTTCGTGCCGCCGAGAACGTCGAAGGCGATCTCGTTCTGGTTCTCAACGAAGAGGGCAAAGCCGCTTACGGTCATCTTGTTGTAGAAGTCAACGCCGATGAGAGCGCAGTACTTTGCGCTGGGGTCAGAGCCGTCCTCGATCTTAACACCGTTGGGGGTGTAGCGGGTCTCCGCGTCTCTGATGTTCCAGTACATTACGGAGCCGTCGGTGGTAACAGTAGCCTCACGGAAGCTATCGTAGATAGAGCCCGTGCCGTGTGCGCCAACGTAGCCGACGTGTCCCCAGTCGGAGCCGCCCTTGTTCTTGTGGATGTGGGTTCCGTGCTCGGACTTAAGGTATGCGTTTACGCTGTCAACGCCTGCCGCCTCGATCATAGCGGGGGTAACGACGAGAAGGTTCTTTCTGGTGTTGGTAGCCTCGGTCTCAATGCGAACGTTCTCCTGACAGAAGGCGCAGGTCTTAAGCTCAAAACCGGGAAGGTTGGATGCGCCGGGGTAGGTAGCAAGAGCCTCGCCCGTGCAAACGTGCTCGCCGAAGTTTCCGCTGGAATCCTCAACGTAATCGTACTGAACGAAATCGCAATGCTTGCAGGTTCTGGTCTTTACTGCAAGACCCGTGCAGGTGTAATCGCCCGAAGCGACCCAATCGTTCATCTTCGCGTGGCGACAGGAGCCGTCGGCGTTGGTGACCTGACCGTCAGCCGCGGTGGTGTCGGCGGGGGTGGTTGCGTCGGGGGTAGCGGGGGTGGTAACGCCCGCGGTGGTGTTAGAGCCGTCACCTTCGCCGCAAGCTACGAAGCAGGGGAGAAGGAGAGAAAGCACAAGCGCAAGTGCTATAGCGGTAATCTTTTTCATCGTTTTACTCCTTATTGGTCAATTATTTGCCGTAGATCTCAAGTTCGGAGATGTAGATTGCGGACTGTATGGCAGAGGTGACACCGATCTGGATGCAGTCAACGGTGATCTCGTCGAAATCAGCGTAGTAGTAGCCCGTGTCCTCGTTGTAGCTCATATACTTGCTTGTATCGTCTACGCCACCGAGAACGGTCCAGGTGATGGTGCCGTCAGCGTTGGTCTTACCGCCAAGAAGCTCAAAGGTCATCTCGGGAACGGGATTTACGAAGATGGAGAAGCCGCTTACGGTGATGGGAGAGAGGATCTCGTAGCCGATAAGGGAGCAGTATTTAGCGGTAGCGTCCTCAACGCCGTCGGGCGTGTACTTGGTGTCAACGTCCTTGATATTCCAGTAAAGGATAGTTCCGCTTGCGTCGGTTGCGGAAGCGTCGCGCTCGCCGTTAAGGAGTGCAGCCATACCGTGAATAGCGGTAAAGCCCTTTCTGCCCCAACCGGATGCGCTCTTATACTTTACGTTGCTGTGTCCGCCGCTTATGTACGACTTTACGTCCTCAACGCCTGCTGCGGCGAGCATCTCGGGAGAGATGAGGAAGAGGTTCTTTCTGGTGTTGGTAGCGGTCGTCTCAACAACGACGTTCTCCTGACAGAAGGAGCAGTTCTTTACCTCGAATGCTGCGGTGTTGGCAGAGCCGGGGAAGGAAGCGAGAGCATCGCCCTCGAAAACGTGGTCGCCAAAGTTTCCGCTTGCGTCCTCGGTGTACTCGTACTGAATGAAGTCGCAGTGCTTGCAGGATCTGGTAGAGATGGAAAGACCCGTGCAGGTGTAAGTGCCCGTAGCTACCCAGTCGTTCATCCTTGCGTGGCGGCAGGAGCCGTCAGCGTTGGTGACCTGAGCGTCAGCCGCGGTGGTGACTGCGGGAGTGGTTGCGTCGGGAGTAGCGGGGGTGGTTACGCCCGCGGTGGTGTTTGCGCCGTCGCCTTCGCCGCAAGCCGCAAAGCAGGGAAGAAGAATGGCGAGAATAAGAACAAGCGCGATGGAAGTGATCTTTTTCATTGTGGATCTCCTTTTCTTAATTAGTTTTTGGGTGTGATCTTATCAATACCGCCCATGTAAGGACGGAGAGCAACGGGGATGTTTACGCTGCCGTCGGCGCAAAGGTTGTTCTCGAAGAACGCGATGAGCATTCTGGGGGGAGCAACGACGGTGTTGTTAAGGGTGTGCGCGAAATACTTCTGTCCGCCCTCGCCCTGAACGCGAATCTTGAGTCTGCGCGCCTGCGCGTCTCCGAGGTTCGAGCAGCTTCCGACCTCAAAATACTTCTTCTGACGGGGCGACCAAGCCTCAACGTCAACGCTCTTGACCTTAAGGTCTGCAAGGTCACCCGAACAGCACTCAAGCGTGCGCACGGGAATATCAAGGCTGTGGAAAAGGTCAACGGTGTTCTGCCAGAGCTTGTCGAACCACGCGGGGCTTTCGTCGGGACGGCAGACGACGATCATTTCCTGCTTTTCAAACTGGTGGATACGGTAAACGCCGCGCTCTTCTATGCCGTGTGCGCCCTTCTCCTTGCGGAAGCAGGGGGAGTAGCTCGTCAGCGTGCAGGGAAGCTTCTCCTCGGGGTTTATCGTGTCGATGAACTTACCTATCATGGAATGCTCGCTCGTACCGATAAGGTAAGGTCCTCGCCCTCTATCTTATACATCATGGACTCCATCTCTGCAAAGCTCATAACGCCCGTTACGACGTCGGAACGGATCATAAAGGGAGGAATGCAGTAGGTAAAGCCGCGATCGATCATAAAGTCGCGCGCGTAGGAGATAACGGCGGAGTGGATGCGTGCAACGTCACCCATAAGGTAGTAAAAGCCGTTTCCTGCAACGCGGCGGGCGGCGTCAAGGTCGATGCCGCAGAAACGCTCGAAGATATCGGTGTGATAGGGTATTTCAAAATCGGGAACTGCAGGCTCGCCGTACTTCTGAACCTCTACGTTTTCGCTGTCATCCTTACCGATCGGAACGCTGGGGTCGATAATGTTGGGGATGACCATCATTATCTTGCGTATCTTCTCCTCGTATTCGGGCTCAAGTGCCTCAAGCTCGGCAAGGCGTGCGGAGGATGCGGCAACCTGCGCCTTTACCTCGGCGGCTTCGTCGCGCTTGCCCTGCGCCATAAGTGCGCCTATCTGCTTGGACAGGCGGTTTTTTTCGGCGCGAAGGTCGTTTGCCTCGCTGATCGTGCGGCGGTTCTCGGCATCAAGAGCTATCACCTCGTCAACGAGGGAGAGCTTATGATCCTGAAACTTGTTGCGGATGTTCTGTTTTACGATTTCGGGATTTTCCCTTAAAAATTTCAAGTCAAGCATTAGAAATCTTCTCCATATTATTTATATATGTAATTATACCATAGACACGCGAAAATGTCAAAGGATTTTTACTTGCTTTCGACCATAGCGGCGAATTTTTTCGCTTTTTCGAAGGCAAGGCGCATAAATCCCTCGTAATCGAGGTGCTCGTATATGCGGTGGGTGTCTCTGTTGGGCTTCGAGTTGCGCGTCAGCTCAAAGGTAAGAGGGCCTGCGAAATTTACGCGGTTCAGGCGGTCGGCAATGCCTTGCCAATCCGCAACGCCGTCAAAGGGCATAAGGTGGGAGTCGTCGTGCCACGTCATTTCGGCGGGGTTGGTCATACCCATATTGTCGTCAAGGTGCGTGCAAACGAGGCGGTCGCCGTAAACGGCGGGAACGTCCATTGAGAAGTTGTAGCACATCTCGTGTCCCGTGTCCCAGCAGTAGCCGAGCGCGGCGTGCGTGCCAAGCTCACGCTTGATAAGCTCAAGATATTCAAAGCCCTCGACGTTCTCAAACGCGACGGTAACGCCGCATTTCTGCGCCTCGTCAAGCAATCTGCCGAAGCGCTCTATGCCGAGCTGTGTGGGCGTGTGCTTATCCATACCGATAATGGGATGTACGACGGCTATCGGAACGTCGCCCGATGCGCAGTCGCGCACGCAATCGACGAGCATTTTGATAAAATCGTCGCCCGCCTTGCCCTCCTCCCAAACCACGTCAATGCCGCGGAAGGGAGAGTGTATGGATTGATATATCAATCCGCAATCGGCAATAAGTCGCGCGGTCTTGGGGATGTCCGAGCCGACCTGCCACGTGGTAAAGCAACCGTCAAAGCCTATTTCGGCAAGCACGGGTATCTCGTCCTTCATTTTCAGACCGAAGCCCGCGTCAACGTCAATACAAATTTTGTGCTTCATAATGTTCTCCTTATTGTGCTTTTTGCTCTGCCAGCCATTCCTCAAAGCATATGCCGCGGCTCATTATCTCGGTGGCGACCTCAACTCCGACGTAGCGGTAGTGCCACGGCTCGTATATGATGCCCGTTACGTCCGTCTTGTCGGCGGGGAAACGCAGGATAAAGCCGTATTTGTGACAGTTTTCAATGAGCCAAAGCTGGCGGATCTTCGTTTTTTGCATATCAAGGTTATAGTGCTTGTTACAGCAAACTATATCAACGGCAAGACCGAGCTGATGCTCGCTCGTTCCCGGAATGGCGACCTCCTTGGAGGCAAGCTTGTACGCTTCCTCGTCGCTGATGCCGGGTTTTGCCGCCTTTATCTTGTTTATCTTTTTGTTGAAAAGCCCTTCCTGATACTCTTGCGTACGGAAGCCCGAGCAAACGAGCGGCTTTCCCGTGCAACCGTCGGAAACGGTCTTGTTTGCTTCGTAGCAATCGTTAAGCATCTGCTTTAGCGGCTCGACCATTCTTACGTCAACCTGCTTGCCGTTCACCTTTGAAAGCTCTATGGTGGCGATGTAGTCGAGCGAGAGCTTGTTCCACGGATTTACGAGCGTCAGATACCACGCATCAAGGTCGTAGGTGGGCTTTGGCGGCGTGGGAACGGTAGTTTCGGGTGCGGTGGTGTCGGGAATGGTGGTGTCGGGCACCGTAGTGTCAGGCGGCGTAGTATCGGGCACCGTAGTGTCAGGAACCGTTGTATCGGGAACGGTAGTATCGGGAATGGTTGTGTCGGGAACTGTGGTATCGGGAACGGTTGTGTCGGGGGATTTCGTAGGCTCTATCAGAACCGATGACGTATCGGGCGCAGAGGTGTCCCCACCGCCCGTGGGTAATAGCTTAAAGCCGAATATTGCAATGACTCCGATAAGGCACACGAACAAAAGCACTATAAAAAAGCGCGTTACCTGTGCCGCGGCGCTGTTTTTTCTTTTCCTCATTTCGACCTCTCCTTTTCAGATAATTATACATAATTAGCATACCACATTTTCGCTGATAATTCAAGGTGGTTTTTCAATTTAATGGTGCAATTTAATGGTGGAAAAGTGTTGAATTGTCAATGATAGGTGACAATTCAACACGAATTACTAAATTTATTGGCAAAACTACTTGATTTATGTCTCTCGTTGGTATATAATTATCTCGCTTTTAGTTTGTTTTGTGATTTAATTATACTAAAAAGCAAGCGGATGCTCAATACCTTTTCGGTAAAAAGCATCCGCTTTTCCTTTTTGCGGGCTAAGTTAATGAATCGCCCCCACTTGTATTATTCTTTTCTCTTTATAAGGCACGCGCCGAGTACAACGAGCGCAGGGATAAGCGTCACGCAAACACTTGTTTTGCAACCGTTAGGCATAATTACTTTCTGCGCCGTTGTGTCGGTAGCGAGCTCGCCCGTGGTGACTTCATTGGTCGTGGTTTCGCCGGTTGTAACCTCGCCCGTGGTAACCTCTCCGGTAGTGATGTCACTTTTATCGCCGCTTGAAGCGCCCGTCGCGGGAACGGTCTCCGTCTGTTTGATTCCGCAAACACAGGTGCGTTCCTTCTCGCCATCCACGGTTGCAGTTGCTTCCTTAGTCACCGTCCACTCTCCGTAGACATGCGCGGTCACACCTGCCCTTTCTCCGCAAACGGAGCATTCATACCAGTGGCCGTCCGCGCTGCTCGACCATTCGGTCTTGTAGCTGTGCGTTATCGTTCTCGTGTATACGCAGGTGTTGCAAGTGGCGTCGCACGCATTGGTGTAAACATGGGGCGCTTTATCTTTTTGCTCGCCGCAACCGGTGCAATCGTGCCAGTGATTTTTTACATTTGTAGACCACTCCGCCTTGTAACTATGTGTGTGCCCGAGCGCGGGGGTTATCACATAATTGCAGACAGTACATTTTTGAGCGGTTGTTTCAGTAGCTGCTGCGCCGGGAGTGTGAGCACTCACCTCTTTTTCATCACCGCACAATGAACATTCATACCAGTGATTAGTCGCATCGCAGCTCCATGTCGTGTTGTACTGATGGTTTACAATTCTTGTTTTACCACAAACATTACAGCTGGTGTCACATCCATTATCATACGTATGATTTGTCAACTTTTCAACACTTTCCGTCTTGGTTCCGCCACAAACGGAGCAAGTGTATGTTTTGACTCCTGTCTCCTTGCAAGTAGGTTGCTTGGTGATCTGCCCCGAATTCCAACTATGGCTTGTAGTCTCCTCTTTGGAACACACTGAACAAGTGCGCTTGTGCGTTGCATCGTTCTCCTTTGTCCATTGGCTAAAGCTATGATTATTGGTTTGCGGAATGACCTCAGTCTTAGTAGCAGAACATGTTGTACAAGTAAACGTCATCACGCCTGTTTCTTTACAAGTTGCCGCTTTAGTTATGCTACCATTGTTCCAAGTGTGTGAAATTGTGCCGGTTGTTTTAAAATCGTACTTAGGACTCGTTTTAGTTACACCATCCACATTGATCGTAAACGTATATTGATAGTTGGTGCCCGGTTTTAATGTTATTCCCATAGCCGAAACCGACCACCAAAATTTCGGATCTGTTTCTCCAACCCATCCACTTGAGGTGTCGGAAATTGAGCCAATTGCTTTTCCGTTTTCATAAACAGTGGCGGCATAGGTAATAACCTTAGCACTTGATGCCTTTTTTATCGTAACACCTATAACAGCATCCACATCTGTGTTAGTTCCTGATACCGTTTTATTATATTGGCTGAAAGTAAATGTCACAGGATCAGGTTCATTTACTTCAGCATAAATATAGTTTTCTTTTTGTGGATCAACACCATTTTCCCACCAAGCGCTGGTAAGAGCTATTGAAAAATGGAGATGAGGTCCTGAAGAATTTCCGGTTGTACCTACTTTTCCGATTATATCACCTTTGCTTACTTTCGTACCAACAACAAAGTTAGCGGGAATGCTTCCGGCCTGCATATGTGCATAAGAATAATAACGGCCATCATTACCTTTGATAACCACCCCTGTCCCTGTGCCGGCGCAAGAACAACTTGAGTCGCCATAGTGCTGTGATGTGCAATTTGAAATCCGATAAACAGTACCACCCATTGCTGCCGTAATATTTGCACCATTGATAGTAGAATCGCTAATATCAATGGCGTCATGTGTAGACGAATATTTTTGAGAAACGGTGGTATGACCTGCAACAGGCCACTGCAATGTTTTATCGACCCCTGTTGTTTTGAATGTATAGATTGGAGAAGTTATGGAAACTCCGCTGACATTGATAGTAAAGGTGTATTGGTATTCAGTTCCGGGATTTAGATTGATTCCCATTTTAGAAGCACTCCATGAGAACCAAGGATTAGTAGTTCCGCTCCAGCCACTTGCCGCTTCTGATTTCGTTCCTAACGCTTTTCCGTTTTCATAAATGGTCGCAGCGTAGGTAATAACTTTGTTTTTGGATGGTTTTTTTAAATTAACAGCAATTACGGCATCAGTATCCGAGACACTCACCTTGTCGGTTTTTTGAGTAATTGAAAATGCCGTTCCACCCGAATATGTATAGGTTTCTTTTTCAGGATCAAGACCATTTTCCCACCAGGTTTTTGTCTTGGCAATAGAAAAATGAAGATGGTTACCGGATGAGTTTCCGGTCGTACCAACTTTTCCGATTACTTCTCCGGAAGAGATTTTTGCTCCTACCGTTCTAAATTTAGTCGGAATACTTCCGGCCTGCATATGCGCATAGCTGTAATAACGCCCATCAGTACCTTTGATTACCAAACCGGTTCCAGTGCCACCACAAGAACAGCTTTCGTCTCCGTAGTGTTGTGTGGTACATGTTTTAACACGGTACACAGTTCCGCCTATCGCAGCTACGATATTTGCACCGGCTATATTTGAATCATTGATATCCATAGCATCATGGGTACTGGTATATCCTCTTGACAGAGAAAAATGCCCCGGAACTGGCCAGTACAAAACAGTAGTCGCTGCTTCGGTTTTTATAGTTGCTAAAGGCAAAAAAACAACTATAGAAATTAAAACAAGAGCTAATGATAATACATGTTTAAGCTTCATTTTACACTCCTTCTTGAACCAATATCAAAATCAGTTCGTAATATTATATTTAGCGCGACTCGATAGTCGCAAAATGAACCCCGAACGACGAATCGCTCTCTTTTTTCCTTAATATTTGCCCTGGGGCAAATATATCATTAAAAACGCAAAGCGTTTTCTTCGTCAAAATTTCATAAAGCAGGCGCGTTCCTTGTCCGCTTCGTTGGGCGCGTGCAGGGATATCATCTGTTTGCCGCGGTTATCCCATAGAACGAATCGTTAGAATAGCTTACCACTTTTTCATCGGCGGGGGCGGAACGCTCTCACTTTCATCGGGTTCGATAAGAGCGTATGCATCTATTACGCTTACGTAGGCATGTATGTGCTCTGTGGAAGAGCTTGCGGGAGTTGCAACGCCGTTTCTGACAATGTACGTGTCGGAAGTATAATGAACGGTTTGGTCGTACGACCAAGTATGCTCACTTTCATAGAGCTTAAAACGAGGCTTCAAAAGACGCGTAAGGTGTTTAGCTATGTCGGTCATTGCCGTTTCTGAGCTTTCAAAACCGTAATCGCAATATCTTATTATGTGTTGCCCGTTTGAACTTGAAACACTACCCACCATATTTAACCATTGCTCAGCTTCTGCTTTCAAAAGCTTTTCAGCCTCTGAATTTGAAGTAGCGCCTGATGTGAATTCTTCCTCCAACTTCTTGGGGATCGGACAAGTGAAGCCATAAAGAGCTACGCCGTCGCGATATACGCGAACCGTTTTCCAAGACGGGTTGGAGGAAACCTCTTTAAAAACGGCCGAGAAAACAGGATTCGCCATAAGAATCGCATTGATTTCATCAGCGCATTTTTCAATTAGCTTGTCCTCTGCCTTGTCGTGTAATTTGAAACCTTTAAACGCACCGAAATAAATAAATATTCCGAATTCAACGATGAACAGTAAAATGGAAAACTTAGATCCGCCGCCAAAGAAATTACTTGTAAGGTTACTAAACCAAGCAAACAGAGTCACTATAGCTATCAAGAAGCTCAAGGTATAGCACAAGCCTCTGAGGGTTACTTTAAGGTAATTGGTTTTTCCGTATGTTTTTCCAAGGCAGGTTCCCGAGCCTGAGATTAATGCGCCTCCGGCAATAGCAAGCGCTGTGGCAATGCCTAAGGCGATTGTCTGAATGATTGCAAATGGCATAATGCCCTCCGTATTAAAATTAAAAAGAAAGTATTCCCACTAAATTAATTTACCTTTTTTCCGCATGCAGGGCAGAAGGCGACGTTTGCGCCAAGCTTGCTTCCGCATCCTGAGCAGAAGGAGGGAGCGTTGGTTTCAGCCGTAGAAGAAGGCACTTCAACGGTGACTTCGGGTGCGGTGTTTTCTTGAGGCGCGGCGGAAAAAGCAGGGGGGATTACTGCCGGTTTCAAGGGCTTGCCGATAAATTGTTTTTTCATTATCAACTTGATCGTTGCCCCATTTTGTATCTGAGCTAAAGTGTTGCCGGGAAAATCATAAACGGAAGGATAGCATTCTTGTATGAGAAGATATATAGCGCATCCTTCGCGATAGCCAATGTTTACATCCGAGAATTTATGTGTCGAGTAAGGCTCGTAATTGTTGAAAGCGGATTGCCAAGCTTCAGACCAAAAATCTCCCGATTGCGTTGCTTCTATTTTGCGCGGGGGATGATTGATATCGCTAATTAACGCATAAAATATATTTGAAAACTGCGGGGTGTTTCTTAAGTTATCGCGCATATTGTAAATTTCTTTATTTGTTTTTGACATAGCCGATTGTTGTGCAGCCATTTCCGACATGTTTCTGATTGAATTGAAAAATCCCATAATAGTTCTCCTTGTTATAAATATTTAAATGATTCGGGTTGTTTTTTTGTTAGTGATTTATACTTCTCTAAAGTAAACCACTCTTCCGCCAAGGACAAAGAAAAGTATTGCGGCGGCAAAGAGTATTACGAGGAAGGTGAATAAAAGTTCTATCAACTTAATGAGAAGCCACGCTCCCGGTATGCCAACGAGAAAGG
The DNA here is from genome assembly GCA_045544735.1 of Eubacteriales bacterium. Lineage (GTDB taxonomy): Bacteria > Bacillota > Clostridia > Oscillospirales > CAG-272 > CAG-390. The sequence goes on along the minus strand of JAZPZM010000070.1, from coordinate 8,807 downwards.
AAACGAAAAAGGCAATCCATAACTTATACATTCCTTCTTTTCCGACTCCCTTTGAAAAAACAAAGATGCTGATGATGAACATAATTGAGAAAATCAAGGTAGCAGGGAGCAATATTATAGCACCGAATTCACCGCCGCCTCCCATATAGTAGGCGAGCGAGAACACTACTGATGTTTCCAAAATAGTCATAATATGAAAAAGAAGGGATACATTCTTGGCAACGCTCGGAAGTGCCTTTTCGACTTTTTTCTTGCGCAAGGTCATGATCAACCCTACTATTCCTACGGGGAGACCGATAAAGGCGATAGAAGCATAATAAAGAATACTATCATCAAAATCCGAGGTGGAAAATGAATATATTATCCACGCTAACAGAAAAAAAGATGCTATCCATATGCCTAACATCAAGAAAGCTGATTTGACAGTTCCTTTATAGGTTTTGGTAGGGTCTGATGCTTTAACATGAGATAGATCAACGTACTCAGGCGAGGAAAGGTCTATGCTTTTTTCTTGCTTCTCTTGCATAGGTGTGTGGGCATCTGCTTGTATTTGTTTACCGCAGCTACCGCAAAACTTGGCAGTGTCATTTAAATTGCTGCCGCAATGTGGACAAAACATTTTAATTCTCCTTTTTAAAAAATTATAATTCCGTTCCGGAATTATTAACATTATAATTCCATTTTGGAATTTTGTCAATACTTCTTCGATATATAATTCTAAAAAAGAAATAAAAAGGTCGAAAAATGAAAATTCGTAAGCAAGAATACGGTACTGCCAATATGGTGGGGAAAAAAATAGAGCAACTGCGTAAAGCGCAAGGAATAAAGCAAAAGGATTTTATTGCTCAGATGCAGGTGATGGGGTGCGATATTAACCCCACAAGCTACTCAAAGCTCGAAGGTCAGGTCAGAAGTGCCACAGATGTGGAAATTTTTGTAATATCAAGGCTTCTTGGAGTAAAAATGGAGGAGCTTTTTGCCTATGATGAAAAGGGTAATATAGACGAAGTCGATATATAAAATACTATGATTCGTTGGAAGTAAAACGAAAAAACTCACGCCGCCGCGTAAGCGGCAGCGTGAGTTTTGATTTATTCTTCGTCAAAATTTCAAAAAGCAGGCGCGTTCCTTGTCCGCGTCGTTGGGCGCGTGCATGGATATCATCCTCTCGCCCTCAAGCGTGGTAAAGAGCATTGCGTGTCCGCCGCTGAAATTGTAAAGCCCCTCGCGGTGCGTCCACTTGCCGCGGATGGAGTCGCTTTCGGCGATGAATATCTGGTATTTCTTGTTTCCGATGCTCGACCACATCATTTTCAGCACGCCGTCCTCGGTGAACAAAAACGGACCGTCGGTTATGTATTTTCCGCTTCCCGCGCCCTTTATCTCCGAAACGTTCGGGTTGTCGGATGCGCGGAACAGCATAAAGGGTTCTTCAACGGGGCGCGAGAGGTCGCGTGCCAGCTTCACAGCCCAGATCTCGCCGTTCTTTATCTGCGTCCATTCGTGGCAGAATACCATATAAGGCTCGCCGTCCTCAATATAAAGCGTGCCGTCAAGGCATTCCCAATCGGCAGGAGTCCTTGCCTCGTCGGAAACGGGAACGAACTCGCCGTCGGGCGTGTCGCACACGAATATCATCGTCGCGCGGTGCGCGGTGTCGCTTTTCATACTGCCGAAAAGGTAGTATTTTCCGCCATAAACGTGCACCTCAGCCGCCCAATAGTCGCGCGTAGCCCAAAGTCCGAGCTTCTCGCCGTCAACTACTACCTTCGGTTCTTCAAAGCTTTCAAGGTCGTAGCTCTTGTAGACGGAAAATGAGCTTCTTGCCGCAAGGCTGCCGTCGTTCAGCGCGGTAGTGCCGTACATATAGTAGCATTTGTTTTCGCGGTCGGTCAGTATAAACGGATCGCGTATACGTATATCTTCTTTTTTAAGCATGGCATTCTCCTTTTTGCCCGCACAGCGGGCGCGTTTGCTATATTATACCATATTTTCGGCAGGAAATCAACGGTGAGCGGGAAATTTAACTAATGCTCACATTTTGCGGGCAGGTGGCGGTGAGAAGCCGCGGTGACGCGGACAAAAACGAAGCAGATAATATCAGGCATTCTAAAAAAGTTATCCGCATCAAAGGTTAGCTCCCTTGATGCGGAGTTTTATGTGATTATTACGTTATATTATTTCCATTTTCCCATTGATTCGCGACGTTCTTGCTCTTTTCTATCCGCTTCATCCTTAACGCGATCTTGCTTTTTGCCTTGCGCATTTTTAATTATGCGAGGAATCAACACCAATACAAACGTAAACAGAATTCTCAAAATCGTTACGGAAAGTGCCGAAGAAAGAGCTGTATAAAAACTCTTGGCAAAAAACGCAAGCGGTATATAAAGCGGAATGGAAGCGCAGAAGATGAAAGCGGAAAGCGCAAATTCCTTCTTGTATTCATCGCTATTTGTATCGATGTTATCGTCTTTTCGCGAACGTAAAAAAGCAATAAATAATTTGTTTCTTCCCAACACGAAGAGATTACCCTGTTCTTTATTCACAAAGGCAATAATAGCATAAACGGAAGAACAAATACCAAATACCAATGCCGGAGCAGAATTAAATGAAATTGCGGCATTTTCATTTAAGATTACAGGCAAAACAGAGACAATTAAAATTACAACGGTCAAGAAAATGAATATAAGCTTATTGAATTTCATGTTTACACTGCCTTTCCGAGTTTATTATAGCATTTTCACGGCTGAAAACAAATGCCTATCGCGGCTTTTATCTCTATCTATTGATAGACTGTGCGCGTTTGAATTTGACGATGCTTTTGATACCGATCAGTTTTCGGGGCGATCAAATATATATGCTCTTACGAAAACGTACTCGTTGTGGCTTTCTGTTACTACTATCCACGCGGCGTTAACGGCAAATTCGATATATCCCTTTACTCCGTCCTTTTCAAATTCGTATCTGCTTCCGTTATGCGCCGCGCTGACGTTCAGCTCCGTAACGTATACCGCAGGCTCAACGCCCGTTTCGGGATCAAACTCGCCCTCGGTATAAACAAATTTGATAGCGGCAGTTATGTCGTTTTCGGTGATTTCCGACACCGTGAGAGTGTTTCCGTTTACGAACTGAGAGTTTGAAAACGTGTTTATATGCTCCTTGCCCGCTAAGGTTGCCTCAAACAAGGGAGTAAATTCTATACCCGAAAACGTCCTTGTGTATTCCTCATTGGAAAATCCCGACGGAAGAATATCGTATGCGGCATAGAGTGCCTTTCCTTCCTCTGCGGAGACATTGATCTTGTTTTTGCCCTCGATCTTGTACCAGCCTTCCTTTTGCAGATAGACGTTTACTTTATATCCGACAGCGACCTCAGCCTTCAGCGCAGTACCGTCAAGAGTGTAGACGTAGCACTCACCGTCGCGCGAGACAAGTCCGCCCGTTGAAACTGCCTTGCGCAAGCGCCCGTCCCCATCGATCCATACGCCGTATGCACCGTCAACGAAGTGCGCACAGCCATCCTTCTCGGTAAAGAGAGCAAGGGTATCGTACTGATCGTTAAGCAGTATCAACTCTTCCACGCCGTCACCGTTGATGTCCTTGGTGGCGTATCCCATGGCAGTGGGTTTGGACGTATCTCGTACGATCTCGAAAAGAGCCGTTTCTATCGTGTTTGCGGTGTCGCTCGGCTGTACAAGCGTCATGCCATTGAGCTTGGCACTTACGAGCGCGGTAAATTTTTCGATAATATTTGCATACGTTAACTTGTCAACCGTGCTTGGAGTTGTGACGGCTGGCGTGGTGGAGTCGCCGACACTGTTGTTGGTGGGAGAGGTAGAGCACGCGGCTGCGCCAAGGACAAAAATTAGGCATAAGAGAATAGCGGTTATTTTTTTCATTATTTTTCCCTTTCGCTGAAGTCAATTTTTATATTCAAAAATATTCGTATTATATGCGACGGCGATGTCGCACGTGTCCTTTTTCGTTACGACCTTAAAAATGTCACCGCGGTGGGTTGAGCCGTGAATGCTAAAGTCGCTCATACGCAGATCGTCGCTCCAACGGTAAAGCTCCTTCGGGATGCGCCACGCTTTGCCGTTTTCAAAGCGGATAATATAATTGTCGATACGCTTCGAGCGTGCGTGCTTGCCTGCGCCCCTTGCCCTGTAATGCTCCTCGTCGATGCTGTTTACTGTCTCCGTCGTTATAGCATAATCGTTTATCGTAACGTTTTTGATACGATTTTTTAGTCGAAAAAAATAAAATACGCAATAAATTATCGAAAACGCAATCAGAGCGAGTAAAAACCAAAGGATATAGGTTGGAAAAATCAATCCTATCACAACCCCAACAATTGCAATTATAATAGCGGGAATGTTGAATTTTTTATAAGACGCTTCCGATTCCCTTGGGGGATTTTTGAGAGCGTCGGTGATATCCTTTTCTATTTCGGCGTTTGTTATGATCTGCTTTTTTGCCATATTCCCACCGCCTTTCTACGTTAATTATAGCATTTTTACAGCTGAAAATCAACGGCAAGCGCCAAACTCAACAAATACTCGGATTTTGTGGGGAAGGGCTGTTTTTGCTTTTTGTGTTTGTCGATCGTTTTAGATGGCATTTTATTTTTGCCATAACTTTTTAGATATTCTTATTGCTTTGAATGAAGCAACAAAAGTTATCACAGTCATAATAGCGATGATCGGCATCCATACCTTATAATATTCCATATTCAGCGCATGATCAAGCGAAAGCTGAGGTGTGCCGTCACATCCTTTATCAAAGAATAAGCACACAAATAAAGTCAAAAGGAAAGAAGTGGGAACGATTGCGGTCATCAAATAATCAAATTTTTTGTTTGTCAATGACAGGATTCCCAAAAATGCGGAGGCTACGAAGAGGATCGTGAACGAACCCACCTCCATAATATTCGAATTTATGATATCTATTTCGTCCAATAAAGTAAAAACTCCAAAAATAATAGGAAACAAAACAAACGGACTTGCGTAATATATTGCTTTTTTCATTTTTTCTCCTGAAGGTATTTAATAAATTGAGTGTAGCATACCCAAAAATCAAAGTCAACACGGGGGAAACTTTTTGGCGGATCTGCGGGAAATTAATTACGTTGCCATAAGTATTCGCAATACTTGAACCCGATGTATAAATGCGGTTTTTGCGCTTATTATGGAGAATTTTTTATTTTTCGAGTAACGCGCCTTCCAAAGCTTCTCTCAGCCTTTTTGCAGGCTTGACGAAGGCGAAGTGAAGTATAATAAGCATAATGGGAAAAGGGACTATCATAAGGAGCGATATCAAATATATCGGCGCAAATAAGATCAGCGCGAGGGCGTTAATTCTTAAAACGCCGCAAACCGAGCAGCCGCCGTCCTTTTCGTCGATCTTGCCCCTTGCTATGGGAGCAAAGGGGTTTTGCGTATGCCCACCCGCAAAATACTTTCTGTTTTTCTCGGCGATATAAAAGCCGCCCTCCGCAACACTTCCGTAGTAGTCCGTGTGTTCGGAATCAGCAAAGGCTTCTATCCTTTTAAGTATTTCTTGCTTTGATAATTTAGTTTGAATCTCGAATTTTTCAAAGAGAAACAGGTGCTGAAGGTGCTTGTTCATTTTTTACCTCCTTTGTATGACGTTATTTTTTATATTCAAAAATATTCGTATTATAGGCAACGACGACGTCGCCCGTGTCCTTGCTATGCTTTGCGCAGATCAACGCTTGCTTTTGATAGCCTTGACGGCTCGGTAGACGATCCACGCGAGTATCTGTATGCCTATAATTCCAAGAGGAATGAACAGCATATAAGCACCTACGGTTTTGGCAAGAGAGGGCGGTTCTAAAAACAAGAAGAAGCCGATGAAGGCGCAAAAAAACAGCAATACGGCAAAGGCGGTAACGCCATCTTTTATTTTTTTCCGTAGCTTTTTATTAAATTGGTGGTTTGGAACGAACAGAGTCATTAGCTTTATGTAGATCGCACCTACCGCTTCAACGATTATCTCGAAAACAAGCTCGAAAATCAGTTCAAATAAGCAACCCATAGTTCCACCGTCTTTCTGAGTTTATTATATCACACCCGAGTGTGTCCTTTGCTTTGTGTTCGGCGCTCGGTTTAGATGTCGATCAATGTGTATCTGTAAATTCTTTTAACGCTTGAAGTAAGGTATCCTTTTTATAAACAATAAAATCGTTCAGCTCGTTCATTCTGTTTAATGCAATTTTTCCGTGCGCTTTTTCTAATTTTTTTTGAGAGTAGAAAAAAACAACTTGTTTGCACTGGCGTTCTTGTATGTTGTTGTGAAAATCATTAAGAACGAAAGCTTTTGTTTCTTCCACAGATAAGCAAGTTTCGATATCGTCAATATCTTGGTTACTATCGTCCTCCACTTTTTCTTCGTCCTCTTCTGCGGGATAAAATGTGAATGTACTTGTTTTCGGATCAAAGAAAAACGGTTCAGTGAAATCCAATAGAATATCCTTATATATGAAATATCCATGCATACCATACTCCTCACCCCGCTTGAAATACTGAATTGGCAACTCATTTTCTTTTATGATGGAGTAAGGGATATTGTCAATATGAAAGGGAGCTAAAAAATTAAATTTGTGTGGGAAATCCTTTTGATATTGTGAGTGCGTATATTTGTAGTAACTAAAGGGTATAGTGATAAATTTGAAAATTAAAATGAATAGAGCAACAGGGATAGCAATAGGGATAAAAATAAAAAGACATATACATGCAAGCCATTGCGACCAAAAAGACTCCTTGAATTCCATTTAATCACCACCTTTCCGAATTTATTATAGCATTTTCACGGCTGAAAATCAACGGCAAGCGGCAAATTCAACCAATGCTCGGATTTTGAGGGGAAGGCGGGAAATGCGAACCTATTCCCAAGCCTCACGCGGCTTGGGAATAGGTGAGAAGCCGCAGTGCTGCGGACAAAAAAGCAAGGACAGCAGAAAGTGCCGTCCTCGTTTTTGTCTATGGGCTACAAAAAAATATTTTTCGTGGGTTGATACTAGGATTCGAACTCAAACTGGGGTTATTGAGCTATTAAGCGTTTCACACATTCTATCAGTTCGTTTTCTTCTTTTGTTTTTGATAAAAAGAAAACTGCACAGACTGTGAAGATAAGGATAAATGCAAGTATATCTTTAACAAAGACAACTTCTAACAAACCAATCAGCAGACCGAACACCAAAACCGGACAATAATATGTATAACCTTGAACACGTCGTTTTCCGTTTTTCTCTTTTATTTTGACGTTTATCCATGCTTTAGCTCTTTGTAAATCATAATGTCTGTTACGGTCACCGGTTTCGTAGTAACCTGTAAAACCATTTTCACGGGGATATAAATGCAGCCCTTTTCGAGAAGATGTATAATCTTTAAATATATTCCAAGAAGAATGTTGTTCCCATTCGGAATAAGATGAAACACGGAGTTGAATTTCATCAACCGTTAAAGAAGTTTCAAATTCAAAAAAACGCATTTTTCCACCGCCTTTCCGAGATTAGTATATCATAAAATCGTGAAGATTACAAGGATTTTGCACTAAATCACGGCGGGAGCCGTGTATATCATCAATGCGAAGCATTGTATATCATCAACGGCTTGTCGTTGTATATCATCATTGCGAAAGAGGATACAGCCTACGGCTGATGATATGCACCTTCGTGATGAGATACACGCTACCGCGTGATGATATGCCATTGCTTTCGCAATGGATAAAAAATTCGACAAGTCGAAACTTGTCGAATTTTTTGGCAGCGGCACTAGGGTATTCGCACTTCGTGCGAAGATACCCACCGCTTGCCGCTTACGAGCGAGCTCGACGCGCTCTGCGCGGGGGTATGCGAACCTATCTCCGCGTCGCTTCGCTCGCGGAGCGAGCTTCGAAGCTACAGTGCTGCTGCCAACGCAAAAAGGACACCCGAAGGTGTCCTTTGCGTTGGCTGTTCTGACCTTAATAGATGCAACCTTATTTCTTTCCAAGTTCTTCGTTTTGAATTTGCTTTCGCAGCTCTTCTTTTTCCAATTCAAGTCTTGTCTTAATTGTTTTTCCGTATTTGACCTTAAAAATCACATTACCAACAACATAGGCAAGTATATACGGAATAATACTACACAACTTGGCGTATGACGAAAAGAAAAATATAAAAGGAAATACAAACGGAATCAATCCATAAAATGAATATCTCGTATATTTGTACTGTTCATTCAATTCGTCATCGGTCAATCTGACAGTGTTACCTGTTGTGTATGCAGTATCACCGGTTGAGCTTCTATGAAAATCCACTTTGAACATCGGGGCTTGAACGAGCATTAGTACAATAAGAAATACAGGTACAACTGACAGAAAATCAATAATTATATTCGTTCGAAATGCAATCAATAACACTACATTGATAGCAACATGAACGATATAATAAATGCTCATTTTTTTTATGGTCCATTCTCCTTTTATTGTAATAACTTATTTCGGTCGGTAAACACATTATACCGAAAGAAAGCGGGAATGCAAGAAAAGTTTTTGAAATTTATTTGTTGAGATTATTATAACATAAATTCAAAAAAATGTAAAGGAAAAATTATGCTTGGCATTAGGATATTCGCGCTATGCGCGAAGATTTCCGCGCCCTTCGTCTGATGAGCAAGCTCCTCGACCTTCGGGCGGGAAATGCGAACCTAGTCGAGTAACGCTTTGCGTTACGCGACTAGGTGAGAAGCCGCAGTGCCCCCGGCAAAAAAAAAAGGAGCACAAAAAGGGGTGCCCCCGTTTTGGAG
>JAZPZM010000069.1:0-57354 GCA_045544735.1 Eubacteriales bacterium | reverse complement strand
ACGAATATCGAGCGGGAGATAGCAACGGCGCGCGATATTTGCGCTATGGGTGCTGACGGCGCAAGGGTGTATCCCACCGTCGTTTTTGCGAACACGGAGCTTTCAAATATGTCCGTTTCGGGCGAGTACGAGCCTCTTACGGAGGAGGACGCAGTTCATCGCACGGCGGCAGTGCTTGAGGTGTTCGACGCTATGCACGTTCCCGTTATCCGCGTCGGTCTGCACTCGTGCGAGAGCCTTTCTTCGCCCGAAAAGGCGGTTGCGGGCGCACGCCACCCTGCAATGGGTGAGCTTGCGATGGGAGAGGTCACCTTTCATAGAATTTGCGCAGAGTTAGAGCGCTTTTTTGAAGGTCGAAAAGTTCTTGAACCCAAGCAAACTCTTGTCATTTTCGTGCCAAAGGGGGCGACCTCACGCGCCGTAGGGCAAAATAAACGCAATATTTTGCGGATTCGTGAAAAATATTCCGCGCAATATCAAATAAATCGCATAAAAATTATTGAAAAAAGTTCATTAATAGGTTATAATATTATGATAGACGTTTTATAACTTATTTACATAAAACTTCGGAGGTTGATTCTTTGTATCTGAAGCAAATTGAAATGCAGGGCTTCAAGTCCTTCCCCGATAGGACGCGACTTGTCTTTGAGCGCGGCGCAACGGTCATTATAGGACCTAACGGAAGCGGAAAATCGAATATTTCCGACGCTATGCGCTGGGTGCTTGGTGAGATATCGTCGAAGTCTCTCAGAGGCACGAAGATGGAGGATATCATCTTCGGCGGCTCCGATAGCCGTAAGCCCATGGGATACGCCGAGGTCTCCGTCACCTTTGACAATACCGCAACGGTCGGTAGGCTCGAATGCCCCTACGACGAGGTCACGGTAACGCGCCGCTATTACCGCAACGGTGACAGCGAATATTTCATAAATCGCAAGAGCGTCAGACTTCGTGATATTTACGAGCTTTTCTTAAATACGGGTATCGGACGTGATGGTTATTCCATAATCGGTCAGGGTAGGATAGCCGAGATAGTTTCCCGTAAGAGCGACGAGCGCCGCGGCATCTTTGAGGATGCGGCGGGTATTGCGAAGTTCCGCCACCGCAAGAATGAGGCGGAAAGAAAGCTTGCCGCGACACAGGGTAATATGGAGCGTGCGCAGGACGTTATCGAGGTCATCGGAAGCCGACTCGGCACACTTGAACGCGAAAGCATAAAGGCAAAGAGATTTCTTGAATACAGCGAGATAAAGCGCAAGGCGGACGTTCAGCTCTGGCTTTACGATACCGAGTTTCTGCGCAACGATATCGCCAAGGCTGAAAACGAGTTGAAGCTTACCGATATCGAGCTTGACGAGGCGGCTGAGGCTGTTGCTTCGCTTGAAGCGCAGGAGGAAAGGCTCAATACCCTCGCAACCGAAAACAAGGCAGAATCCGCAAGGATATTTGAGGAGATAAGACTCAAAACTCACGCAAATTACGAGCTTGCCTCCGAAATAAAGGTCACGGAAACCAAAATAACTCACGCAGAGGCGTCTGCCGCATCCGACAAGGATGCCGCCGCGGCGCTTCGCGCATCCGCAAAGGCGGAGCGGGATAACGCCGCTTCCAAAGAGGCGGAGGCGCGAAAGCTTGCCGATGAGGCAAAAGCGCTCGAAACAGAGGAGCGCGAAACTGCCGAAGCCGCCGAGAGGGCTGACCGCGCCGCAGAAAAGCTTGACGACGCTATTGCCGTCGCGTTTGACGAGATATCCGCATCAAAGGCGGAGCTGTCCGACGTTAACGCAAGGCTTGAGCTTCTTGGCAAAGCGGGCGACGAGGAGCAGGACAGAGACGAGGCGGCGCGCCGCGACGTAGGCGAGCGCGAGAGAATTGCCGCCCAGCATACTGCCGAGTGCGCCGATAGCGAGCTTGCTATCGCGCAGTACGATGCAAAGCTTGCCGAAAACGGCGCAATACTTGAAAAAAAGCAAAAACGCTCTGCAGAGATGCACCAAAGGAGCGATGCCGCAAGCGCCGAGCTTTCCTCGCTCAGCGTAAAGCGTGATACACTTTCGGGTAAGATAGAGGCTCTTCGTCGTATGGAGGAGCATTTTGACGGATATAACAATAGCGTAAAGCACGTAATGCGCGCATACCGTGAAGGCAGGATAAGCGCAGGTCGCATCCACGGCCCGCTTTCCTCGCTCATTCAGGTTGAAAGTCGCTACGTTACCGCTATCGAAACGGCTCTCGGCGCGGCTATACAGAATATAGTAGTCGAGGACGAAAGAACGGCAAGGGCGGCTATTGAGTGTCTGAAGCGCGATAGCGCGGGTAGGGCTACGTTCTTCCCGCTCACGTCCGTAAAGCCTATCGGAAATCCCACGCGCGAGATGCAGGATGCGGCAACTTGCAAGGGCTATATAGGCATAGCGTCACAGCTCGTCTCGGCTGACAGCGTTTATTCGTCGATACTCTCGTCAATGCTTGGCAGGATAGTTATATTTGACACCCTTGAAAACGCCACCGAAATGGCGAAAAAGGTAAGATACAGCGTCCGCACCGTCACCCTTGACGGTCAGCAGATAAACCGCGACGGCTCGTTTACGGGCGGCTCGGTCCGCACGGGAAGCGGAATACTTACCCGCGCCGACGAGATAAAGCGAATGAGCCGCGAGCTTGCAGAGGCTACCGAGAAGGGCGAAAAACTTTCCAAAATGCTTGAAACGCTCACTTCGGAGCTTTCCGCGCTTGATGAGGAGATAGCGTTTGACGAGAATGAAATAAAGCTTATTGAAACGCTTCGCGCCGTTGAGGAAGCAAAGCTTGAAAAGGCACGCGAAACGCTTGAGGCTGACCGCGAGCTTCTTGAAAAATTCCGCGCGGACCTCAAAAACGTGGCGGGCGAGCAGGAAAGAAGAAAGGCGGAGATCGCCACCCTCACCGTAAAGGCGCGTGAGCTTGAGGAAAAGATAAGCGAGCTTGAGGCTTACCGCGCAGATCGCGCCGAGGAGCACGGAGGCTTGCTTGTAGAGAGGGATTCTCTTAAGGCAAAGGTTATGCGCATAACGGTTCGCATATCCGAGCTTCGCCGCGATATTGAAAGCTGTAACGCGATGGCTGATATGGCTCACGGCAAGGCAAAGAGCTTTGAAGCGGATGCCGCCGATAAGGACGAGTGCGTAAGCGAGAGCCATCGTATAGTAAAGGAGCTCAAGGAAAAGCTCGCAGGTATACTTTCGGCACAGAGCGAGAGCGAGGAAACGCTTTCCGAGCTTAACCGCCGCCGCGACAGTAGCGAGGCGGGCGGAATGGAGCTTGAACGCAAGCTTGCGGACATACGCCGCGTTTCTCGCGACCGTCAGGCGCGCAAGGATGAGCTTATGCAGACCAAGCTGCGCCGCGAGACCTCGCTTGCACAGCTTCGCTCACAGCTTGACGCGACCTCGCAAAAGTTCTGGGACGAGCACGAGCTTACCCGTGAGCAAGCGCTTGAGTTCGGCTACGAGAAGCTGACGGCGGAGGATCGCCCCGCGGTGCTTCAGATACAGACCGAATACCGCAACAAGATAAGAAATATCGGCGCGACGAACCCCGCCGCTATCGAGGAATATCAGACCGAACGCGCAAAGTACGACGAGCTTACCACGCAAATGGCGGATCTCGTCAAGGCGAAGAACGAGCTTGAAAAGGTCATCGTTCAGCTTGAGACCGAGATGAAAAAAGCTTTCGTCACCTCGTTTGACCAGATCAACGAGAACTTTGGCAAGACCTTCACCGAGCTTTTCGGCGGTGGCTCTGCCGAGTTGCTCCTGACCGATCCCGACAACGTGCTTGAAAGCGGAATTGAAATAAAGGCGGCACCCCCCGGTAAGATCATCAAATCGCTGATGCAGCTTTCGGGCGGCGAGCAGGCGTTTATCGCGATCGCGCTATTCTTCGCGATACTTCAGGTAAACCCCACGCCGTTCTGCATCCTCGACGAGATCGAGGCGGCGCTTGACGAGGTAAACGTCGAGAGATTTGCGCAGTACATCAGACGTTACTCGGACGATACGCAGTTCATACTTATATCACACCGCCGCGGCACGATGAACGCCGCAGACCGCCTTTACGGCGTAACGATGCCCGAATCGGGCATATCCAAGATACTTACCCTCGACGTTGCTGACATAGTCAACAAGAAGGGTGGTATCTGGGACGAGCTTAATTAACGAAAGGAGAACGGAAATTGGGCTTTTTTGATAAACTTAAAGCAGGACTCGGAAAGACCAAAAATGCGATCTTCGGTCAGATAGACAACGTGCTTCGCAGCTTTGTCAAGATCGACGAGGAGGCTCTTGAGGAGCTTGAGGAGATACTGATATGCGCCGACGTCGGCGTAAACGCCGCCGAGGAGATAATCGACGAGCTTCGCGAAAGAATAAAGGACGATAGGATAAAAACGCGCGAGGACACCGTCGCCGCTCTGCGTGAGATAATTACGGAAATGATAGGCGAGGGCGAGCCGCTATCTCTTAACACCACTCCCGCAGTCCTTCTCGTTATAGGCGTAAACGGAGCGGGAAAGACCACCTCCGTCGGCAAGATATCTAACAGACTTCGCGCCGAGGGGAAAAAGGTCGTAGTAGCCGCCGCGGACACCTTCCGCGCCGCCGCAATCGACCAGCTTGCAGTATGGTGCGACAGAGCAGGCGTTGAGCTTATACGTCAGAGCGAGGGCTCGGACCCTGCCGCCGTCGTGTACGATGCCGCAAATTACGCGCGTAGCCACGGCGCTGACGTGCTGATAGTTGACACCGCAGGCAGACTTCATAACAAGAAAAATCTTATGAACGAGCTTGCATAGATAAATCGCGTTATCGACCGCGAGCTTCCGGGCGCGGCAAGGGAAAACCTTTTAGTGCTTGACGCTACCACGGGTCAGAACGCCATCCTTCAGGCAAAGGAATTCAAAAACGCCGCAGAGCTTACGGGACTTGTCCTTAACAAGCTTGACGGCACGGCAAAGGGCGGCATAGTCCTTTCTATCAGACGCGAGCTTGGACTTCCCGTCAAGTTCATCGGTGTAGGTGAAAAGATAGACGATATGCAGGAATTTGATGCCGAGGAATTCACAAAGGCACTTTTTGAATGATATGAAAATACTTATCGCATCAAAAAACAAGGGCAAGATAGCCGAGCTTCAAAGGCTTCTTTCCGCTCATATCACGGGCGAGAGCATCGAGCTTGTGTCACTTGACGACGTTGGATTCGTCGGAGATATCGAGGAAAACGGAAGCACGTTTGCCGAAAACGCTATGATAAAGGCGAACGCCGCCGCGGCGTTTTCGGGGCTTATCTCCGTTGCCGATGATTCGGGGCTTGAGGTAAACGCTCTCGGTGGCGAGCCCGGTATCTACTCGGCACGCTACGCGGGCGAGGAGCACGACGACAGCGCAAACAACGAAAAACTGCTTTCGCGCCTTGCGGATAAAAACGACCGAAGCGCCGCATTCGTTTGCTGTATGGCGTGCGTTTTCCCCAAGGAATTTTCCGAGTACGGCGATGATTTTACCGTTTTCGGTAAATGCGAGGGCGAGATAATACGCGAATATCGCGGAGAGGGCGGCTTCGGATACGATCCGCTGTTCCTCGTCAGCGCGTTTGGCAAGACTTTTGCAGAGATGAGCGCGGACGAGAAAAACGCAGTAAGCCACCGCGGAAAAGCCGTTGAGCTTTTAGGGCGTGAGCTTTGCGCCAGAATAAAAAATAAAAAATAAGGAAAAACAATGAGTCTTACTTCAAAGGAAAGAGCGTACCTTCGCTCGCTTGCCGTGAACGAGCCTACTATTATGCAGGTCGGCAAGGACGGCATAACCGAAAATCTTGTAAAAACCGTGTCAGACGCGCTTGAGGCAAGGGAGCTTATCAAGCTTTCCGTGCTTGAAAACAGCGAGGAATCTCCGAGAAGCGCCGCCGAGGAACTTGCCGAGGCTACGGGAGCTGACGTGGTCTGCACGATAGGACGTAAAATGGTCCTTTACCGTGAGTCCGAAACTCACAAGAAAATAGAATTATGATAGACGGCATTCGTCGGATAGGAATATACGGCGGCACGTTTTCACCGCCGCATAAGGGACACGTGGAGGCGGCGCGCGCTTTTATGAAGCAGATGCGCCTTGATTATCTTTACGTCATTCCTACCGCAATTCCGCCGCACAAACAGCTTGAAAGCACGGTCGACGCGCGTCACCGCCTGCGTATGTGCGAGCTTGCCTTTGCGGACGTTGAGGGCGTGATAGTCAGCGACACGGAGATAAGGCGCGGCGGCGTAAGCTACACCGTCGATACTCTGCGCGAGCTCAGCGCACCCGATGCGCGGTTGTTTTTGCTGTGCGGAACGGATATGCTCTTGACGCTTGACAAATGGCGTGAGGCAGAGGAGATATTCCGCCTTTGCTACCCCATATACGTCAGGCGCGAGAACGATCCTATAGTCAGCGCGCGTATACTTTCAAAAATAACGGAATATACCGAAAGATATAACGCCGTCGTGCGCCGCGTGGTAGTAGAGCCTATCGAGATATCCTCGACGGAGATAAGGCGCAGACTTGCGTCAGGTGAGCGCGTGGACGGATTTTTGCCGAGCGCGGTGGAGGAATATATCCGCCGTAACCGACTTTACGGAGCAGAATAAGATGTTTGATCCCACAGATGAAAGATTGGCCGAGCTGCGCGAGCAGATAAGGCAAAGCCTTAGCCCAAAACGCGCGGGGCACATCCTCGCCGTCGAGGATATGGCTGTGCGCCTTGGTAAGCTTTACGCGGACGATGCGGAGAGCGAGCGCGTGCTTCGCGCCGCCGCGCTCTTGCACGACGTAACGAAGGAGAAAAAGGGCGAGGAACAGCTTGAGCTTTGCCGAAAATACGGCATTACTCTGACTGCCGAGGAGCTGTGCGCACCAAAAACGCACCACGCCCGCACCGCTGCGGAAAAGATACGCGCAGATTACCCCGACCTTGCGGACGAAAGAGTGCTGTCTGCGGTGCGCTATCACACCACGGGCAGAGAAAATATGAGCATATACGAAAAGCTCGTTTTCCTTGCCGACTATATCGACGACAGCCGAACGTTCCCCGATTGCGTAAGGCTTCGCTCACTTTTTTGGGACGCAGAGCCTGAAAAAATGACGCGCGAGGAGCGAGATACACACCTTGACACCGTTCTGATAACAGCCTTTGATATGACGATATCGGGTTTGGTTGAGGACGGCGCGGTCATTCACCCGGACACAATTGCGGCGAGAAATTATCTCGTCAGCCATAAAAATATATAAAAACTCATCGGAGGAAAAAATGGATAATGAAACTGTAAAGATCCCCGAGATCAAGCTTGACGATGCGGGCAGACCTATGTCGGACTCGCTTGCAGAGGAGATCTATCATATTCTTGATGCCAAAAACGCCGAGAATCCCTCGGTCATAAAGGTATCCGAAAAGACCGACCTTACCGACTACTTCGTTCTTGCCACCGCGAAGTCCACTACCCACGTCCGCGCACTTGAGGACGAGGTCGAGTACCGTATAGGTCTTGCGGGCGTTAAGCCCGATCGCGCAGAGGGCAGGGGAGCGGGCAACTCTTGGATGGTAATTGATTACGGAAACGTCATCGTTCACATCTTCAACCGCGAGGCACGCGAGTTTTATAATATCGACAAGCTCTATTCCGATGCGGAAAAGATAGAGATAAAGTCGCGCATCAGCGAAGAATAAATCACTTGGGAGAAAAGCTATGAAGTACAATTTCAGCGAGATAGAAAAGAAATGGCAGGACAGATGGGATGCTGAGGGCGCATTCCGTGCCGCAGATCCGGGCGAGGCAGGCTCTGAAAAGAAGAAGTTCTACGCACTCGTCGAGTTCCCGTACCCCAGCGGAGCGGGAATGCACGTAGGTCATATCAAGGCTTATTCGGGCCTTGAGGTCGTTTCGCGTAAGCGCCGTATGGAAGGCTACAACGTAATGTTCCCTATGGGCTTTGACGCATTCGGTCTGCCCACCGAGAACTACGCTATAAAGACGGGTATGCACCCCCGTGCCGTTACGGATAAGAATATTGAAAAGTTCACCTCTCAGCTTCGCCGCGTAGGCTTTGCTTTCGATTGGGAACGTGTCGTCGACACCACCGAGGAGGACTACTACAAGTGGACTCAGTGGATATTCCTTAAGATGTTCGAGGCGGGACTTGCCTTCCGCGACACCGCGCTTGTAAACTACTGCCCCTCTTGTAAGGTAGTTCTCTCCAACGAGGACTCGCAGGGCGGCAAGTGCGATATCTGCCACAGCGATATCATTCAGAAGTCCAAGGACGTATGGTATCTGCGCATTACCGAGTACGCGGACAAGCTCCTGTTCGGTCTTGACGGCGTTGACTATCTGCCCAATATCAAGCAGCAGCAGGTCAACTGGATAGGACGCTCCGAGGGCGCGTTTGTAAACTTTACCCTCACGGGTAAGGAGGATAAGCTCCGCATCTACACCACCCGTCCCGACACCCTTTTCGGAGTTACCTTCATGGTAATGGCTCCCGAGCATCCTCTTATTGATAAGTACGCCGATAGTATCACCAATATGGCTGATATCGAGGCTTACCGCACCGAATGTGCAAAGAAGACGGAGTTTGAGCGTACCCAGCTCGTCAAGGAAAAGACGGGTGTTCGCATCGACGGTCTTACCGCAATAAATCCCATAAACGGCAAGGAGATACCGATCTACATTGCCGACTACGTTATGATGGGCTACGGTACGGGTGCAATAATGGCAGTTCCCGCACACGATACGCGCGACTATGAGTTCGCCCGCAAGTTTGGCATCGACATTATCGAGGTCATCAAGGGCGGCGATATCGAAAAGGAAGCGTACACGGGCGACGGCGAGGTCGTAAATTCGGGCTTCCTTAACGGATATAATAATAAGAAGGACTCCATCCGTCGCGCGATCGAAGAGCTCCAAAAGCTCGGAACGGGCGAGGGCGGCGTTCAGTATAAGATGAAGGATTGGGCGTTCAACCGTCAGAGATATTGGGGCGAGCCTATTCCGATCGTGCATTGTCCTCATTGCGGAATGGTTCCCGTTCCCTACAAGGAGCTTCCGCTCCGTCTGCCCAAGATGACGGAGTTTGCCCCCGGTCAGGGCGGCGAGTCCCCCCTTGCTCGCATTGAGGAATACGTCAACTGCACGTGTCCCAAGTGCGGCAAGAGTGCCAAGCGCGAGACCGATACCATGCCTCAGTGGGCAGGTTCGTCTTGGTACTTCCTGCGCTACATCGACCCGAAGAACAACGATGCTCTTGCCGACAGCGCAAAGCTTGATTATTGGCTTCCCGTCGACTGGTACAACGGCGGTATGGAGCACGTTACGCGCCATATGATCTACTCTCGCTTCTGGCATAAGTTCCTTTACGATATCGGAGCAGTTCCCACCGCCGAGCCCTATGCAAAGAGAACGGCGCAGGGACTCATCCTCGGTCCTGACGGCGAAAAGATGAGTAAGTCCAAGGGTAATGTAGTTGACCCCAACGACGTTGTAAACGAGTTCGGTGCAGACGTTCTCCGTACTTACATTCTCTTTATGGGTGACTACGGCTCTGCCGCGCCTTGGTCCGAAAGCAGCGTTAAGGGATGCAAGAGATTCCTTGACAGAGTTGCCGACCTTTACGATATCGCGAAGGGAAGCGGCGCAACCGCAGAGCTTGAAAGTGCCTTCCACAAGACCATCAAGAAGGTCAGCGAGGACTATGAGGCGATGAAGTTCAATACCGCTATCGCGGCTCTTATGGGACTCATCAACGATATATTCGACCACGGCTCTCTCACGCGCGACGAGCTTAGCGTATTCATCAAGCTTCTTTGTCCCGTTGCTCCCCACCTTTGCGAGGAGATCAACGAAAAGCTTGGTAACAAAAAGCTCCTCTCGCTCTCCGAGTGGCCCACCTACGACGAGGCAAAGACCATCGACTCTACCGTTGAGATAGCAGTTCAGGTCAACGGTAAGCTTCGCGGCACTATTATGCTTCCCGTGGATTGCCCGAAGGACGACGCTATCGCCGCCGCAATGGCAGACGAGCGCGTTGCCGCGGCTATCGAGGGCAAGACGGTCGTAAAGCAGATCGCCGTTCCCAACAAGATCGTTAATATCGTAGTTAAGTGATAATGCTTTGCGAAACCGAGCTTCTGCTCGGTTTCGCAAAAAAACGCAAAAAAATCATATTTTTCTATTGACAATGGAAAATTTATGATGTATAATACTTATGTTAATTTTTTAGTGGCGAGGGGAGGGAAAACAATGGCAGAAGTAAAGGTTAGAGAAGGCGAGTCTTTGGATAGTGCTCTTCGTCGTTTCAAGAGACAGTGCGCTCGTTCAGGCGTCCTCGCCGAGCTCCGTAAGAGAGAGCATTACGAGAAGCCCAGCGTAAAGCGCAAGAAGAAATCCGAAGCTGCAAGAAAGCGCAAGTATAAATAATTACTTGTCTATAAAAAGGGCTCTGACGAGCCCTTTTTTGTGTTATACCCTTGAATAAACGGGAGGGATTGCAAATGGACATCAGAGATAGGATCGTCGTGTGCCGCGACTATGCGGATATGTCGCGCCGTGCCGCAGACTTTTTTGCTGAATATATAAGAAGTAATCCCAACGCAGTTTTGGGGCTTGCTACGGGCTCAACTCCCACGGGGATGTATAAGCGCCTCGTTGATGAATACTGCGCGGGAACGCTTGATTTTTCGGGTGTTACCACATTTAATCTTGACGAATACTATCCTATGGCTCCCGATCATCCCCAAAGCTACCGCTATTTTATGAATACTCACCTTTTTGATCGCGTTAATATAAACAAGGCGAACACGAACGTTCCCGACGGGCTTTGCGCCGATCCGCTTGCGTATTGTGAGGAATACGACCGCCGTATAGCCGACGCGGGCGGCATTGATTTACAGCTTCTCGGCGTTGGTAAGAACGGGCATATCGGTTTTAACGAGCCTGCCGCATCCCTTATCGGAGGCACGCACGTTGCCGAGCTTAATGAAGTCACCGTTACCGCAAACTCCCGCTTTTTTGATAGTATCGCAGACGTTCCGCGCAAGGCGATAACGATGGGTATCGACTCTATAATGAATGCAAAAAACGTAGTTCTTCTGGCATCGGGCAAGGAAAAACACAAGGCAATAGCCGCGCTTCTTGGCGGCGTATATACAACGGAAATTCCCGTTACGCTCCTTCGCGCACATCATGGACTTACGGTGTTTTGCGACGAGGACGCATATAACGGTTAAATTTTGAAACGGAAAAAGAGAATGAAAGAATTTTATGAAAACGTAAAAAAAGACGCAGAAAAGCTACTGCTTGAGCTTCTTGAAGCGGCAGGGCTTCGCGCGGGAGATATTCTCGTTGTCGGTTGCTCCACCTCGGAGGTCGCGGGCGGTACTATCGGAAAGAATTCGTCTGCCGATGCGGCAGATGCGATATTTGACGCATTCTCGCCCATTCTTCGCGAAAAGGGAATATTCCTCGCGGCTCAATGCTGTGAGCATCTTAACCGCGCTATAATAGTTGAGCGCGCGTGCGCCGAAAAATACGGTCTTTGCGAGGTCTGCGTGCTTCCTCAGCCCCACGCGGGCGGCTCTTGGGCTACGCGCGTTTGGGCGGGCTTTGACGCGCCCTGCGCCGTCGAGAGCATCAGCGCCCACGCGGGCATAGATATAGGTCTTACCCTTATCGGTATGCACCTCAAGGCAGTTGCCGTTCCCGTACGCACGAGCGTAACGAGGCTTGGTGAGGCAAGCGTCGTCACCGCGCGCACCCGCCCGAAGCTTATCGGCGGCGAGCGAGCAAAATATCCAATATGATCTTTTCCGCGCAAAGTAGTAGCTTTGCGCGGATTTTTTCTTTCAAGACGACAAAAAGTTCCGTATTTCGATTGACACGGTGGCAAAAAATGTGATATAATAAGTTAATAATATTTTAGGGGAGGTATTTGCAAATGCATTACGGCGTGGCCGCCGAGCGCGGCGGAAAAGCACGAAGCTATTGTCTTGTAACCTCCTGCAAGGGTGGCGTTGGTAAGTCGACCGCCACCGCAAACCTTGCTATGTCGCTTGTGGCGCTTGGCAAGAGGGTGCTTGTGGTGGACTGCGACTTTTCAAACCGAAGCCTTGACTTGATCTTCGGTTGCGAGGACAAGGTGCTTTTTGATATTTGCGATCTCGTTATGGGCAGGGCAACTCCCGCTCAGGCTATACTTAACGACCCTCGCAATTCATCGCTCGGCTTTATTCCCGCCCCACTTATAAAAAGGGACAGCTTCACTCCCGAGGAGTTTTCGATTGCCGTAACGAAGGCGGCAGAATATTTTAGCGCCGACATCGTTATGATAGATACCCCCGGAACGTCGGACGATACGCTTACTCTCGTTGCTCACGTGGCGAGCTGTGCGCTTATCGTGGCTTCGCATCAGCCCACGTCGGTAAGAGGCGCGGAGAAAACGGGCTACGTTTTGGAGGAGCTTGGAGTGACCAAGCAGTTTTTGCTTATCAACCGATACGATAGTGACGAGGTGCTTTCGGGCAACCGTCCGGGACTTAACACGCTCATAGACAAGACGCACATACCGCTTATCGGCGTTATTCCCGAAAGCCGCCGCCTTGAGCTTGCGCAGGAAAAGGGAAAGCTTGCCGCCGAGCTTCGCAGAGATAAGGAGGGGGCGCGCGCCGCATTTGACGAAACCGCACGCCGCTTGTGTAACGAGCGAGTGCCGCTAATGTCTTATATTTCAGAGAAAAAACGCAGAAAATTGCTTTATAAGTAACCGACCAAAAAGAAAGGACTAAAAATGGAAATAGCTATTGTTGCTCACGATACAAAAAAAGAACTTATGGCAGAGCTTTGTATTTCATATTGCGGAATACTCTGCAAGCACAATATTTGTGCGACCAGCAGTACCGCAAAATATATTGCGGATGCTACGGGACTTGAAATAGAAAGGCTTTTGTCGGGCGATCTCGGAGGAGAGGAGCAGCTTGCGCAGAGGATATCCTATAACGAGATAGACCTTCTTATCGACTTCAGAGATACTCGCCCCGACTCCGTATTCGATACGAAATCACATCAGCTTCTTCGCCTTTGCGATATGTATAACGTTCCGTTTGCCACTAATCTCGGCTCTGCGGAGGCGCTTATTATCGCCCTTGACCGCGGCGATCTTGATTGGCGTCAGTTCGTTAACCCCATACACAACAAATAATTTTCAAAACGCCTTGACAACGAGGGGCTTTTGATGTATAATTCAAGTGCAGAGGACACGCTCTGCGATGGCAACGTCAACAGAGAGGGAGGAGAGGTGAAAGCTCCCGTCGAAGCGTCGCAAGAGTACCACCGCTGTGTCAGCTTTAATATTTTTCAGAGTTAAAAATGCGGGTGGAACCGTGCTTATAAAGCACCCCGACAGCGAGAGCTGTCGGGTGCTTTTTTATAAAAAATTATTTTCCAAGGAGAAAAATCATGAATATCAAGATCAACGGAGTAGAGTATTCCGTAGAAAACGCAACTACCGTTTTTGAGGCGGCGTCCGAGGCAGGCGTTGCCGAGAGAGCGCATATCGCCGCAAGCCTTAACGGTAAAACGGTCGCAATGACCGCCCCTATTGCCGACGGTGACGAAGTCGTTCTTTACACCTTTGCAGAAGACGAGGGCAAGCGCGTATATCGCCACACCGCCGCGCACATTCTCGCGCAGGCAGTAAAGCGCCTTTATCCCGAAACCAAGCTCACCATTGGTCCTGCCGTTGACAACGGCTATTATTACGATTTCGACAGCGACATCTCCTTTACGCAGGATATTCTTAAAAATATCGAAAACGAGATGAAGAAGATCATGCGCGAAAATCTTAAGATCGAGCGTTTTGAGCTTCCTCGCGCCGAGGCTATCGCCTTTATGACCGAAAAGGAAGAGCCTTATAAGGTTCAGCTTATCGAGGAGCTTCCCGAGGACGCCGTTATCAGCTTCTACCGTCAGGGTGAGTTCACCGACCTGTGCGCAGGTCCTCACCTTTTCTCCACGGCTACCGTCCGCGCCGTCAAGCTTACGCAGTGCACGGGCGCGTATTGGAAGGGCGACCAGTCCAACAAGATGCTCCAGCGCGTTTACGGTATCGCATATCCCTCCAAGGAGGAGATGAACGCATACCTTACCGCAGTTGAGGAGGCAAAGAAGCGCGACCACAACAAGATCGGACGCGAGCTTGAGTATTTCACCACCGTTGACAGCATCGGTCAGGGACTTCCCGTAATGCTTCCCAAGGGCGCAAAGACCATTCAGGTTCTTCAGCGCTTCGTTGAGGATGAGGAGCGCCGCCGCGGCTACCTCCTCACCAAAACGCCCCTTATGGCAAAGCGCGACCTCTATCGCATTTCGGGTCACTGGGATCACTACCTTGACGGTATGTTCATTCTCGGCGATCCTCACGATGAAACGAAGGAGTGCCTCGCTCTGCGCCCCATGACCTGCCCCTTCCAGTATCAGGTATTCCTTAACAAGAAACGCTCCTACCGCGATCTCCCCATGCGCCTTGGCGAGACCTCCACGCTCTTCCGTAACGAGGATTCGGGCGAGATGCACGGACTTATCCGCGTTCGCCAGTTCACCATTTCCGAGGGACACCTCATCCTCGCTCCCGAACAGCTTGAGCAGGAGTTCCGCGGCTGTCTTGAGCTTGCAAACTATATGCTTAAGGCAGTAGGACTTGCCGACGACGTTACCTACCGCTTCTCACAGTGGGATCCCGCCCGTACCGATAAGTACGAGGGCACTCCCGAACAGTGGGAGGAGGCTCAGGGCGTTATGAAGCAGATTCTTGACCACATCGGACTCAAATACAGCATCGGTATCGACGAGGCGGCATTCTACGGACCGAAGCTCGATATCCAGATAAAGAACGTTCACGGCAAAGAGGATACTCTTATCACCATTCAGATAGATATGCTTCTTGCAAAGAAGTTCGGTATGGAATACACCGATTCCAACGATAAGCGCGTAACTCCTTACATCATCCACCGTACCTCTATGGGTTGCTACGAGCGCACGCTTGCTCTCGTTCTTGAGAAATTTGCAGGCGCACTGCCTATGTGGATGGCACCCGAGCAGGTAAGAGTTCTTCCCATCGGCGTTGAGCACGAGGAATACGCTCGCTCCGTCCGCGAAAGACTTGAAGCGGCAGGCATTCGTACCGAGGTCGACGCGAGAAACGAGAAGATCGGATACAAGATCCGTCAGGCACAGCTTGAAAAAGTGCCCTATATGCTCGTAGTCGGCGAAAAGGAAGCCGCAGAAGGCAAGGTAGCCGTCAGAACCCGTGCCGCAGTAGACCTTGGCGCGCTTTCGGTAGACGAATTCCTTCTTAAAGCACTTGAGGACGTCCGCACCCTTAAGCTTGACTAATAATGAAAAAACCTTGCGCCGTGCGGCGCAAGGTTTTTTTCATTATTTCCATGATATTTCTTTGAGCACGGGCAGGAAGTTTGCAACTTCCTGCGCCGTTTCACCAACCTTCGCTCCCGTTGTCGGAACGTAGAAATACTGATAAGAGAATACGGCAATTCCCGTGCATTTTTGTACCTGCTTGGTGTGTTCAAGGCAACGCTTAAGGACGTCTCTGTTGTTCTTCCATTCGTCCTTGCCGCTTCCTGCCCATTGGTCCTCCTTGGAGAGCGCCTTGCCAAACGTCATGCCGATGATAAGGTCGACCTTATCGTTCTTTATGATGTTTTTCCACGTTTGGCATACGGATTTGAAGCCGTAGCTCTGATGCTCAAGTCCGAAATAGACCTGCGGACAAATGTAGTCGATATATCCGTCCTTGGCGCACCATGTGTCAACGTCGGCGTATGCTCCGCGCACGTTGTTGATGTTGCCGGCAGGGCTTATTCCAAAAACTAAGTCCTCGTCACACGCCTTCGTCGCCGCGTAAAGACCTGCGATCAGCTTGTTAAGCTCCGCCATGCGGAAGTCCGCAAGCGACAGCTTGCCGCCGTTCCTTTTGTATTCCATATACGCGGCAAGGTCGAATGACTCGTCTTTGGTGGGGTAGAAGTAATCGTCCATATGTAAGCCGTCGAAGGCGTATTTCGTAAGCACCTCCGTCGCGCCGTCGATTATGAGCTTGCGCACTTCCTCGTAAGCGGGGTTGAGGTAGTAGTTTTTGCCGTATGCAACTACGTACTTGCCCTTTTCCTCGCCATCGTACCATTTTTTGATGGCAAAGGAATCGTCAACGCTTTTTATCTCATCGGTGGTCATCGCGCGCATCGGATTTATCCACGCGTGTATCGAAAGACCGAGCGCGTGCGCCTCGTCAACGATTATCGCCACGGGATCGTAATCGGCAACCTTCCCATAGCTTCCCACAACGTATTTTGACATCGGGTAGTGATCCGAGGGATATATACTGTCGGCATTGGGGCGTACCTGCAAAAATACGGTGTTAAAGCCCATATCTTTTACGTTTTGCAGAACTTTTGTGATTTTTTTCTCAAAATCCGCTTTAGGTCTTTGATTGCCCGAGCTTGTGTATATCCCGTTAAGGTCAAATTGTGAAAGCCACATAGCCTTCAGGTCGGTGTGCCTGATGATGTTTCTTTTAGGCGGCATATCGTTGTCATCTCCTTTGCAAAGTGTGGTGTCTGCGGCGCTGTCCGTCGCCGCTGCCGTAGTGTCTGCGGAGGTCGCGTCTGCAATCGTTGTGATATCGGGAACGGATGTGACCTGCGGCGCGGTTGGCGTTGCCGCAGAATCATTTTCGTTGCAGGCAATTATCGGAAGAACGAGCAGCAGCAACAAAAACATCGCCGTAATTCGCACAAGCTTCATTTTTTTCGACTCCTTTGGTTTTATATCTCTATTTTACTATCAAATCCCACCCGTGTCAAGTGCCGCTTTTTACCAAATGCGCTTTAGTTCAAAAGGTATATTCCGAAATTGAGATATCCCGCAAACGTGACCCACAAAAGATAAGGTATCATAAGATATCCCGCGCGCTTGTCAATGCCGTAAAAAAGAACGGTGCAAAGAAGTATCAATGCCCAAAGTATGACGAGCCACACGAAAGCAAGCAGATAGTTTTCAAGGTTGAAAAAGATAATAGACCAGAAAAAATTAAAGAAGAGCTGAACGCCGTAAACGCGAAGCGCGGTGCGCGAGCGCGCGGGCATATTCGAGGTAAGCACGAGATACGAGGCTACGCCCATAAGCACGTAGAGAATAGTCCAAGCCACGGGGAATAGCCACGCGGGCGGCGAGAGCGGCGGCTTTGCCACCGAGTCAAACGCGGACATATTGCCGCGTGTCAAAAACGCCGACGCGCCGCCGACGGCAAGCGGTATCAAAATGCACACTATAAGCCTTTTCCATTGTATTTTCATAAAATCACCTCCTTTAAAATAGGTATGTGCCTGCCGCCTCGCCTATTCCTAAAGAAAATCTTAATGATTTACCCTATTTCTTTTTAATATTTTATCTGCTATAATAAAAGCATCAAGCAAAGGAGATGAAAAAATGTATAACGTTCTTATTTGTGACGACGAGGTAGATATAGTTTCTGCGTTAAAAATATACCTGACCGCCCCCGATATCAATATTTTTTGCGCATATACGGGTAAGCAAGCCGTTGAAATGGTTGATGAGGAGGATATACATCTTGTGCTGTTGGATATCATGATGCCGCAAATGGACGGCATTTCCGCCGCGGTCAAGCTACGCGAAACAAGCAACGTTCCGATAATATTTCTTTCCGCCAAAAGCGAGGACAGCGACAAGATACTCGGACTTAACGTGGGCGCGGACGACTATATAACGAAGCCGTTCAATCCCGTAGAGGTCATGGCTCGCGTGCGCTCGCATTTGCGCAGATATTTCACCCTCGGCAGCGCCGCGCAACAGCCCGATAGCATAAGGGTTGGCGGACTTGAGCTTGCAGACAGCGAAAAAAAGCTGATGCTTGACGGCGAGCATATCGCGCTTACACCGACGGAGTACGATATATTGAAGTTGCTTATGTCAAACGCGGGCAAAGTGTTTTCACCGAATGAGATATACGAAAGGGTGTGGAACGACGCTCCCTATGCGAGCGAAAATACAATAGCCGTGCATATACGGCACATCCGCGAAAAGATAGAGATAGACCCATCGAACCCAAGATATTTGAAGGTCGTGTGGGGGCGCGGATATAAGATAGAGCGGGTGTAAAAATGAAAAGAAAAAATATTCTTCACACACTCGCGGCAAAAATGCTTATTATTATAATGCTTATAGTCTTTCTCGCCGTAAGCGTTCTTTCCGTCGTTTCGGTCGTCGTGATGCTTGAGCTTGAAGTATATACGGTAAGCGAGGACGCTTGCCGAATCTCAGCGCTTGAAAGACGGGCGGAATACGATGCGAGAAGCCTTGCGTTTTTCGTTGCGCAAATAAGTCCAAAGGACGAAAACGCACTCTTTGACAACACAAACGTTGCCGCAACCGTCGTCAAGGAAAAGGGAATGGAGATTCGCTCCTTTGATTCAGGCAAGGCGAGAGGAGAGAACTTCACCTTCTATTACGGCGTGACGGAGGTACAGGGCAAAGCCTTTGCCGCGTACACCGCCGATTCATCGGAATATGGGAAAGACGGCGTATATGAGATAACGGTTTGTTTGAGTGCTGATCTTACCGAGAAGGATGCGTATTTTTGGAATAGCTTGGCAATAGAAGCGGCGCACGAGTTCAAATATTGGATATACCCCATCGGCGCGCTTGCCATAATACTTTCCGTAGTTTGTTATGTGGTTCTGCTCTGCGCGTCGGGCAAGCGATGGGGCAAGGAGGAGCTGGCAGTACCTCTGCCCGTTCCTTTTGACGTTATGCTTGTGGCGGCGGTATGCGCCTTGGGAGTACCGCTTTTAATATTGGCAAACAATAGATTCGACGATGTTGCCGCCGCATTTATCCTCATTGCGTACTGCGTGCTTGCCGCGCTTGCGTTTATAGGACTTTCTATGAGCTTTGCTTTGCGCGTGAAGCGCGGCAAATGGTGGGAGAAAACGCTGATATATATTTTTCTTCGCCTTTTTGCAAGGGGCGTGAGAGGCATAATAAGGCTTATCACGAAGATCCCTCTTGTTTGGAAAACGGCACTTGCGATAGCCTGCATTTCGTTTGCGGAATTTTTGGGGTATGCGCTTGCATTTCCCGACGACGAAGTGATGCTCGCCGTTTTCGCTATCAGTAAGCTTGCAATAGCCGCCGCCCTCCTTTACGTTGCGCTTATGCTCCGCAAGCTGAAAATTGCGGGAAAACGCCTTGCCGACGGTGAGCTTGACCACAAGATAGCGCTTGACGGTCTTTTCCTCGATTTTAGGGAGCACGCCGTTGACCTCAACCGCATAGGCGATGGAATGAATGCGGCGGTCGAGCAGAGAACAAAAAGCGAGAGGATGAAGGCGGAGCTTATAACCAACGTTTCTCACGACCTTAAAACACCGCTTACCTCAATAATAAATTATTCCGACCTCATCTGCCGAGAGCGGAGTGAGAACGAAAAAATAAATGAGTACGCCGAGGTGCTTCATCGCCAATCCGTCAGAATGAAGCGGCTTATCGAGGATCTTGTTGAGGTGTCAAAGCTATCGTCTCGAAACGTTGAGGTTGAGCTTTGCGAGTGCGACGCGGCGA
Organism: Eubacteriales bacterium; assembly: GCA_045544735.1. Lineage (GTDB taxonomy): Bacteria > Bacillota > Clostridia > Oscillospirales > CAG-272 > CAG-390. Next base: position 37,640 of record JAZPZM010000069.1, on the reverse strand, counting down.
TCTTTGTCGAGCAACTTATGGGTGAATACTCGCAAAGGCTCTCGTCTCTTTCGCTTGAAGCGAAAGTGTCCGTGCCTGCGGAAAAACTTAAGATAATGGCAGACAGCAAAAAGCTGTGGCGCATTTTTGATAATCTTATGAGCAATATATGCAAATACGCGCAGGGCGGGACGAGGGTATACGTTTCGCTTGAGGATGATGGAGGATGCGCAAAATTCATCTTTAAGAACATATCGCGCGAGCCTATCGGCGTGTCCTGCGAGGAGCTTTCCGAACGCTTTGTAAGAGGCGACGCTTCAAGAAGCACGGACGGAAACGGACTTGGACTTTCCATTGCAAAAAATCTCTGCGAGCTTCAGGGCGGTAAACTTGACGTGAGCGTGGACGGCGATCTGTTCAAGGTCATCGTATATCTGCCGCGCGTGTGAATTAAAAGAAAAAGGCGGGAAAAAACCGCCTTTTTCACTTTTAGTGTTGACATTTGGCACTTGAATTTAGTATAATATATCTAATAACCAAGTGCCGACCGGTCGGACGAAAGGAACAATTATGAACAAAAAGCTTCTCAAATACATCATCGCCGTTGTTGCGGTAGTGACGTTGCTCACGGCTATGATACCCACGGCAGCCGCCGCAACCGTGCCTACGATAATCGAAAATCCCCAACAGCCCGTCTTTGCCGAGGGCGCAAGAGCCGAATACAGCGTAAAGGCGACGGGCGCAGATCTTGGCTACCATTGGTACGTTATCTATGAAGGCAGAACGTACGATACCGAGTCGGTTACCAATCAGCCTTGGGAATGGCATCTTGAAGCCGGAAGCTACGGTCCGAGCGAGGATAAAACGAGCTTCATATTTAATTCCATCCCCAAAGAGCTTGACGGAATGAAGATATATTGCGAGGTCCGCAACGGCGGCGGAGCAGTAAAGTCCTATGCCGCGACGGTCAACGTGAAGAAAAACGCCGCCGCGCCGTCCGAGATATCCGTTCCTGTCTCGTATGCGTTTAACAACGTAAGTCTCGTTACGATAAATTGCACCGTCGCCAAGGATGCCGATAAGTGTAATTACCTCTGGTTCGAAAGCTCTGACGGAAGCCTTGAAAACATCACGGAGCTTCAGGGGCAGGATGATACGAGCCTTGAAGTCAGCGGTGAAATGAACGCAACTCGCTACTATATTTGCCGCGTTACCAACGAGAACGGCGGAGTTACGTACAGCAGCGCAGTTACTGTCAAAACGAGCTGGGGTCCCGCGCAGACCACGCCATCACCCGTCGACACCACGGACATTGGATGTGAAACTACGCCTGCACCCGACGATACTAAAAAGCCTACGACGAAGCCTACGGATGACACAAGCGCCTCCGACGCAGAGGAGGGCGGATGCGGCTCTGCGATCGCCGCAGTCGTGCTTCCCGCGCTTGCCGTTGCGGCACTCGTTTCTCTGCGCCGTAAGGAAGATTAATATTTATAATTAATATTTATAATAAGGGATATTGAAATAATATCCCTTATTTTTTTGTAAAAATGCGGAAATCTGCCGCTTTTCTATTGTAATTTTGCCAAAACTTTGATATAATAAATTCTGTATAATCGTTTAGCGGAAAGGGGGATAAAATGCGAACTCTTATAAAAAACGCCTTAATATACCAAACGCACGAAAGATGCCTTGCGCACGGCGCAATGCTTGTGCGCGACGGATATATAGAAGCCGTTTTGAACGAGCCCGATGCGGCGGAAGACGTTGTTATCGACGTAGGCGGCGCGGCGCTTATCCCCGGACTTGTAGACGCTCACACTCACGGCAGAGCGGGCGGCGATTTTAATACCGCCGATGCCCAAATGATGCGGCAAATGGCGCGTTCGTACGCCTTGTCGGGTACGACCTCGCTCTTTCCCACGCTCGCGTCAGCCGAGCTTGGCGAATTGCTTCGCGCTTGCCGTGATATAAATAGCTTGAAGGCGGATAGCGGCGGAGCGGCATTCCTCGGCGTTCATCTTGAGGGCAGATATCTGAACCCCAAAAGGCGCGGAGCGCACGCCGCGAACCTGCTTGCAAAGCCCGATAAAACCGAGCTTTTATCTATCGTCGAGGCGGGCGGATCGCCTATGCATATCAGCGCCGCGCTTGAGCTTGATACCGACGGCTTTGCGGATGCGGCGAAGGCTATGGGCATAACGCTTGGACTTGCGCATACCGATGCCGACTACAAAACGGCAATGGCGGCGCATAAGCGCTGGGGCGTTTCGTTTACCCACCTTTATAACGCTATGCCGCCATTGCATCACCGCGACGGCGGTGCGGTGCTTGCCGCGTTTGACAGCGGCGGCTACGCCGAGCTTATCTGCGACGGGCTACACGTCTGTCCCGAAATGGTGGCGTTGACGCACCGAAATATAGGGCTTGACCGCCTCGTTTTGATAACCGATTCAATGGCGGCGGCGGGATCACCCGACGGGGAGTACGATATCGCAGGCTCTCCCGCGATAGTTCGCGGCGGCATCGCTCGCACGCCCGACGGCGCGCTTGCGGGCAGTACGCTCTCGCTACTTGCGGCTGTCGAAAACCTTGCCGCGTTTTGCAATATACCGATAACGGATGCGCTTTTGTGCGCGACGGCAAATCCCGCCGCGGAGCTTGGTGTTTCCCACCTCGTCGGTGAGCTGAAGGCGGGCGCACGCGCAGATTTCCTTATCGGAGCTATTGATGAAAAAAACAAAAAAATAAGCGTGAGCCGCGTTTTCGTCGGCGGCGCGGAAATAAAATGACAAATAAACAGAAAGGCAGACTCTGACAATGAATAAACCTAAATACTATATCACTACCGCGATTGCATACGCATCCGCAAAGCCCCATATAGGCAACACCTACGAGGCTATCGCTACCGACTCCATCGCACGCTACAGAAGACTGCGCGGATACGACGTTTTCTTCTGCACGGGTACCGATGAGCACGGACAGAAGATCGAGAACCACGCCGCCGCCGCAGGCATCGAGCCGCAGGCGTACGTTGATAACGTAGCGGGCATCATCCGCGGTATCTGGGACAAGATGAACGTAAGCTACGACTACTTCGTGCGTACCACCGACGACTACCACGTTGACGCGGTGCAAAAGATATTTGAAAGATTTTTGAAGCAGGGCGATATCTACAAGGGATATTACGAGGGCTGGTACTGCACCCCCTGCGAGTCCTTCTTTACCGACACACAGATAGTTGACGGCAAATGCCCCGATTGCGGCGCACCCGTAAAGCAGGCAAGGGAAGAAGCGTATTTCTTTAATATGAAAAAATACGCCGATAAGCTCATACAATATATAGAGGACCATCCCGACTTCATCGAGCCCGAGGCGCGTAAAAAGGAAATGGTCAACAACTTCTTGAAGGCGGGACTTCAGGACCTTTGCGTTTCCCGTACCTCGTTCACTTGGGGAATTCCCGTGCCCTCCGACCCCAAGCACGTAACGTACGTCTGGCTTGACGCGCTTACCAACTACATCACCGCCATCGGCTACGATCCCGACAAGTCCTACGAGGAGCAGAGCGAGCATTTCCGCAAGAATTGGCCCGCCGACGTTCACGTCATAGGTAAGGACATCGTTCGCTTCCATTCTATCTATTGGCCCATTTTCCTTATGGCGCTCGATCTGCCCCTGCCCAAGAAGATCTTCGGTCATCCTTGGTTCAATTTCGGCGCGGATAAGATGTCAAAGTCCAAGGGCAACGTTATTTACGCAGATAAGCTCTCCGAGTACGTAGGCGTTGACGGCGTGCGCTATTACGCCCTTGCCGAAATGCCCTACGCATCCGACGGCTCTATTACTTGGGACAGCGTGCTTGCAAGATATAACACCGACCTTGTAAATACGCTCGGCAACCTTGTAAAGCGTACCCTTGATATGCAAAACAAGTATTTCGATAAGGCGATACTTGCCCCTACTGCGCCCGATGCGCTTGACGACGATTTCAAGGCTACCTGCGTAAAATCGGCAGAGGCTTATTTCGCCAATATGGATTCCTACCATATTGCCGACGCTATCGACGCGGTGCTGGATCTCCTTCGCCGCGCAAACAAGTATATCGACGAAACCCAGCCGTGGGTGCTTGCGCGTGACGAGGCTCAGCGCGACCGCCTTGCAACCGTGCTTTATAATCTTCTTGAGGCTATCCGTTGGGGCGCGGTAATGCTTTCTCCCGCTATCCCCGCTACTGCCGAAGAGATATTTGCCCAGCTCAACACCACCCTTACCGATTTTGACAGCATCGGAAGCGCGGATAAGTTCTGCGGAATGAAGGCGGGCGATAGCGTTGCGGCATCAAAGGTTCTCTTTGCGCGAATCGATGAGGCGAAAACGCTTGAGGGTATCTACGCCGAGATCGCGGCGGCGCAGGCGGCAAAGGAGGCGGCTGAAAAGAAGCCCGAAAAGCCCGAGGGCTGTGCCATCATCGGCTTTGACGATTTCATGAAGGTCGAGCTTCGCACGGCAAAGATAATCGCTTGCGAGAGCGTTCCGAAGGCAAAGAAGCTTCTTAAGCTCCAAATAGACCTTGGATACGAGCAAAGACAGATAGTTTCGGGTATTGCAAAATTCTATAAGCCCGACGACCTTATAGGAAAGAAGGTCATCGTCGTAGCCAACCTCGCGCCCGCAAAGCTTTGCGGAGTTGAGTCCGAGGGTATGCTTCTCGCATCGGGTGAGGAAGAGGTAAGAGTGGTATTTCTTGCCGAGGATACACCTCTCGGCGAGCGCGTAAGATAATGAAGATATTCGATACTCACGCTCACTACACAAGATTTGAGGATAAAACGCCAAAGGGCGTTGACGAACTGCTTGCCGAGGTTTTTTCCTCGGGAGTGGAGAAGATAATTAACGTCGGAACAAGCACCCAAAGCTCTGTTGAGGTAGTAAAACAGGCGCTGTGCTACGATGGGATGTACGCCGCTGTCGGCGTACATCCCACCGACATCAATATGGAGGACTCGCTCGACGGCGCAATAAAAAGGCTTTCGCTTATGCTCGACCGCAAGGAAGAGAATAAGATAGTTGCCGTCGGCGAAATAGGGCTTGATTATTATTGGGAGCCGTATGATAAGGCGGCGCAAGCCGCCTTTTTTGAGGCTCAGCTTGAGCTTGCCGAACAATACGACCTCCCCGTGATTATACACGACAGAGAGGCGCACGGCGACACCTTCGAAATAATTTTAAAGCATCCTAATTCCCGCGGAGTGTTTCATAGCTATTCGGGAAGCGCCGAGATGGCGCGCGAGCTTGTCCGCCGTGGGTGGTACATCTCGTTTTCGGGAGTTATAACCTTCAAAAATGCCGAGAGGGTTCGCGCTGCGGCGCAATCCGTGCCGCTTGACCGACTTCTCGTCGAGACCGATTGTCCGTACCTCGCCCCCGTTCCTTTCAGGGGCAAGCTCAATCGCTCCGATTATATCGCGTATACTTCGGAGACTCTTGGCGCGCTTCACGGCATGACGGCGCTGCAAATGCAGGAGCAAACCTACCAAAATGCTCTAAATTTATTCCAAATTCAACAAAAAAATTAAAAAAAAACTTAAATTTAGGGTGAGAATGCCCAAAAAACTATTGCATTATCAAAAATAATATTGTATAATTAATCTTGTAATGTAGTAAAACACATTTGCAAATTGATAAAAATATTATATAAAGCTCTGCTACCTTGCAGAGTCGGAAAGGAACACCAATGGCAACTATTGATAGCAAATCCATTCGTAACATAGCCCTTCTCGGCCACGGCGGCTGTGGAAAGACCTCCCTTGCTGAAGCTATGCTTTATCTTACAGGCGGAACTGACCGTATGGGTAAGACCGCTGACGGTAATACCGTTTGTGACTATGATCCCGAGGAGATAAAGAGAGGCTTCTCTATTTCTGCATCCCTTGCGCCTGTCACTTGGAAGGATAAAAAGATAAATATTATAGATACCCCCGGTTATCTCGATTTCGTCGGCGAGGTTCTTCAATCTCTCCGTGTAGCAGACAACGCGCTTATATGCGTTGATGCAAAATCGGGCGTTGAGGTCGGAACAGAGCTTGCGTGGGATCACGCTACCGCAATGGGCGTACCCAAGGCATTCTTCGTAAACAAGTGCGACGATAACGATGCACATTTCGATAACGTTTTCAATCAGCTTCACGATACCTTCGGTACCAGCGTATGTCCCGTTTTCGTTCCTATTAAGGATGGCAAGAACGTTACGATGATTGACCTTGTCGAGATGAAGGCTTTCGTCTACGACGCAAAGGGCAAGAGAACCGAAACTGCTATGACCGCAGAGCTTGAGGCTATAGCTGCAAACTACAAGGAAGCGTTTAACGAGGCTATCGCGGGTACGTCCGACGAGCTTATGATGAAGTATTTCGACGGTGAGGAGATCACCAAGGAGGAAGCTTCCCTTGCTCTGCATCACGGTATCATCGAGGGTACTATTACTCCCGTTTACTGCGGCTCTGCAGTAAATATGTGGGGCGTTGTAGCAATTCTTGACGCTATTGCAGACTCTTTCCCCAATCCCCACGCAAAGAAGGTGGAGAAGGATGTCGAGGGCAAGGACGTTGCGATCGATGCAAACGGCGCGGCTTCTGTTTTCGTATTCAAGACCGTTGCCGATCCCTTCGTAGGAAAGATGTCCTTCTTTAAGGTTATGAACGGTAAGGTAAAGCGCGATATGGTGCTTAAGAATCTTACCAACGGCACGTCCGAGAAGATGGCGCATATCTACACCGTAAAGGGCAAAACGCAGACCGAGGTCGACGAACTTTGCTGTGGCGATATCGGTATGATTGCGAAGCTTTCCAACACCAACACCAACGATACTCTTGCCGAGAGCGGCTCCGTCGCTTACTCGACGATCTCCTATCCCACGCCTTATATGACTCAGGCTATGATCCCCGCGACCGCCAAGGACGAGGGCAAGATCTCGCAGAGCATGGCTCGTATGGCAGAGGAGGATCTTACCATTAAGTATGAGACCGATCCCGAGACCAAGCAGATGGTTCTTTCGGGTATTGGCGATATGCACCTTACCGTTCTTTGCGCAAAGCTCAAGGCTCGCTACGGTGTTACCATCAATCTTGAAACTCCCCGCCTTGCTTACCGCGAGAAGATCACCAAGACCGTTGATATTCACGCAAGACATAAGAAGCAGAACGGCGGATCGGGTCAGTTCGGTGACGTTTGGATCAAGTTCGGTCCCGGTGAAGATCCCGGACTTACCTTCACGGTATCCGTCGTCGGCGGCGTTGTTCCCAAGAACTTTAACCCCGCAGTTGAAAAGGGTATTCTTGAGGGTATGACCAAGGGTATTGCGGGCTTCCCCATGACTCACCTTGCGGCTGACCTCCACGACGGCTCTTACCATCCCGTTGACTCGGATGAAATGTCCTTCAAGACCGCCGCTATCATGGCTTACAAGCAGTGTCTTGAGCAGGCAGCTCCCGTGCTTCTTGAGCCCGTGGGCAACCTTGATATTACCGTTCCCGAGTCCCTCGTCGGTGATATTATGGGCGACCTTAACAAGCGCCGCGGAAGCATTATGGGTATGGACCCCGCCGCAAAGAAGGGCTATACCGTAGTTCACGCAACCTGCCCCAAGGCAGAGCTTGTTGACTATCCCATCGCGCTTCGTGCTATGTCGCAGGGCAGAGGCTCGTTTGCGTTCAGCGTAAACGACTACGCCGTTGTTCCCTCGAACATCGCGCAGAAGATCGTAGAGAACTACAAGAAATCTCAGGAATAATATAAAGGGAGAACGGGAAGACTTAAGAGTCTTCCCGTTCTTGAAGCGAAATGGATAATTTTTTTAAGTTAAATAAAACCACCTTGGTGCGCAACGTCACGGTATCGCTCGTGCTGTCGGCATCGCTCATCGTTTCGGTGATAAATCACGCCACTCTTTTTACGCTTGAGAAGGTTGGAATCTCTACGCTTTTTCTCACTCTCGCGTATATCGTCGGTTGGGGGGCGTTTGAGGTGCGCGCGAGTCTTAAAGGCAAAAAAGGCTTCCTTATCTTGTGCCGCACTTGGTTCGCGCTTGGTATGCTTTGCTGTGTCTTTAACGCCGTCGCGACCCTTGCGTCGCTGACACTTTCGGGCGCGGCGGCGTATATAGCCTCGTTTTTCGTTACCGTATTTGCCGCGCCGATGTATGGTTTTTATATCTTCGGCGGCAGTACGCTCGGCGTTATGATAGCGGCGTTCGCGCTGTATCTCGCGCTTTGCTTCGTTCCCGAGGCTGTAAGCTACTTCAACAAGCGCAGAAAAATCAAGAAAATGCTAAAATAAGAGCTCAGCTTAATGGCATGGGCTCTTAAAGACTGTTTTGATAAAATTGAATAGAATGCCTACCCATGGGAAAGGATGGAGAAATATAAAAAATTCTCCGTCCTCTTTTTGTACAAGCATTATGTTTGTGGATACAAATGCGGTTATTCATTCGTCGATATGCTTCGCTACGCTCAGCTCGATATATTTGCCTTGCGGCAAATTCGATATAACCGCCCTTGCGGTCGGTTTCGATATGATATTCGCCTGTTTTTCTCGTGTGAAGCACATATCGAGTCCGTAAGGACATATCGAGCACGAAGTGCATATCGATCGCCGCAGGCGAATATCGATGCGTTGTGTCCTTGAGGCACAACGCTAACCGCTGAGCTCTTCTCTTAAATATTCCACTATCTTTTTTTCCTCGCGTGATATCTTGACCTGCGTAAGACCGAGCGCGTCGGCGGTCTTTTGTTGCGTCAAATTCTTGAAATATCGCAAAACCACTATCTGCCGCCATAGCGAGGGAAGCCTGCCTATTGCTTGCGAAATCGCAATTCTGTCGCAGGCTCGCTCAATATCAAGCATCCCCGACTCGTCGGGGATACGGTCAAAAAGCTCAAACCCGCTCTCGCTGTCCGATCCCTCGGAAAGCGAGGCAACGGGGCTTATCGCGTCAAGGGCGCAAGCCGCCTCCTCAACGCTGACACCGCAAGCGGCGGCAAGCTCCGATATCTGCGGCTCTACGCCCGTTTCGCTGATGATGCGCGTCTGCTCGCGCATAAGCTCCGCACCGAGCCGCTTTACCGCACGTCCGACCTTTATCGGTCCGTCATCGCGCAGATGCCGCCGTATCTCACCGAGAATAAGCGGGACGGCATAGGTCGAAAAAGCCGTTCCGCGCTCAAGGTCAAACGAGCGGATAGCCTTTATCATACCGATAGTGCCGATCTGAACGAGATCCTCAAATTCACAGCCGCGACCGCAGAATTTTAAGGCTATGCTCCGCACGAGTCCCGCGTTGTCGATTATCAGCCTTTCCGTCGCCGCATCCGCCTCTTGCGCCGAGCCACGTTGCGCCGTCTCAAGCAGAGCGCGGTTGCTGTCGGTCGAATATAGATTCATTAGCTCCTCCGAAACAATTATGTATGAGAGCCCGCTTTTGGCTTGGAGGTAAGCCTTTTCGTCATAATTACCGTAGTGCCTCGGCAAAGTTTTGAGCGTATTTTCAGCTTGTCGCAAAAGCTTTCCATAACGGTAAAGCCCATTCCGCTGCGCTCCTCGGCAGCTCCCGTGGTGAAGAGCGGCTGTCGCGCCTCCTCGACGTTTTCGATGCCCACGCCTCTATCCTTGACCTCGATGCTGACGCTTCTGTCGGCGCGCACTTTCACGGTTATCTTAACGTCGCCGATGCAATCCTTGTAAGCGTGAACGATGCAGTTCGTTACAGCCTCCGAAAGCACGCATTTGATATCCGCAAGCTCCGTGGGCGTCGGGTCAAGTTGAGATATGAACGCCGCCACGGCGGCGCGGGCAAACGATTCGTTAGCCGAAAGGGAGGGGAAAGATAGCTTTATTTCGTTGGTAACGGCTGCAAGCGGCGGTCTGCCGCTTCTTTTTTTATATTCTCTGACGTTCATATTCCTTCTCCGTTTTGTGATTTTTTATTATCTTTACCCGCTTGTCAAATCCCGTTAGCTTCAGCACGCGCTCCACGCACGGTGCAGGGTCTCTGACGAGAGTCGTCCCTCCAAGTTCGCGCACAAGCGCAAAGCGCCCCATTATGAATCCAAGCCCCGAACTGTCCATAAAGCTGACGGCGGACATATCAAGCACAAGGCGCTGTGGCGCGGCGGATCTTATCGCCTCGTCCGCCCTCTGACGCAGATATAACGCGCCGTGGTGGTCGATCTCGCCGCTGACGGTAATAACGAGGCAATCGGAGCAAAGCTCACACGATATATCGCACGTTTTTTTTATCATATTGCAGATATTCCTTTCTTTTTATTTCTTATAAAAATTCTACCACCCCTGCGGCGCAAAACACGTCGAAACGGGGTGGTAGATCAAAAATATATAAGTTTTTATCGGGTTTCGTTATAATTTGAATAGCTTTAGCGATTTTATCGCAATTCCGTCGGGATAGTCTCGGACCTCGCCGAGCGCAAAAAAATCACCATTGCTATTGCATACGCGAAGCCGAGTGCCTACGTCGGGCGGTGTCAGCCTCAGCTTTTTAAAATATATCTCACAGCCCGAGCGGAACAGCTTTTCATAAAACGCTTCAAGCCTTACGGCGTGTAGTGAAGAAAACAGCGTTTCCGTCGGCAAAAGGAGCGATAGCCTCTCGTCGAGCGTCATTTCGTTAAGCTCGTTAAGCGTGTGCGCGTCGGAGAGCGAATATCCGCACGCCTCGGTCCGTTCGAGCGCCGCCATAGCTCCGCCGCAACCGAGAGCCGCGCCGATGTCCGCACATAGCGTGCGTATATAAGTACCCGCCGAGCAAGTTACGTCAAGCGTGTAGTCAGTGCCGTCTATTTGCTCCGCCTTGATTGAATAAACCGTTATCGGACGAGCCTCGCGCTCAATGACCTTGCCCTCGCGCGCAAGGTCGCACAGCTTCTTGCCGTCACGCTTCAGTGCGCTGTACATCGGCGGTATCTGCATAATATCTCCGACGAAGGAGGGAAGAGCCGCATCGAAATCCTCGCGCTTTACGTTGACCTCGGCGGAGCGTATTATCTCGCCCGTCGTGTCCTCGGTGTCCGTCTCGATTCCGAGTCTGAGCCGCGCCGTGTAGCGCTTTTTGCCCGCTACGGCATATTCGCACGCCTTGGCGGCTCTGCCGAGCAGAAGCACGAGAACGCCCGTAGCCATCGGGTCAAGCGTGCCCGTGTGTCCAACGGCGCGAGTGCCGTAAAGGCGGCGTACGCGGTTTACAACGTCGTGAGAGGTCATTCCCGACGGCTTGTTGATAACGAGAATGCCGTCAGGCTCTTGTCTTGCAATATTATTCATTCTCGACGTCTTTTTTGGGAAAGCGAACGTGCGCCGAGTAAATATTCATTCCCATGGACGAGAAATGATGCTCATACTCGGTTATAAGGTTTTCTGATGCTTTTTCACTCGAATGCAGGTCGCGCGTTACGAAAACTATCTCAAGCCCCTCGGCTTCAAACTGCTCAAGCGACCAATCAAACAGCGGCTGGTTGTCCGTCTTGAAGTGAAGCTCACCGCCGCCGACGAGCAACGAGCGGTAAACGCGAAGGAAGGAGGGAGCAGTAAGTCTGCGCTTGTGGTATCCGGTCTTGGGCCAAGGATCGCAGAAGTTTACGTATATGCGCTCAAAGCTGTTCGGCGCAAACCAATCGGAAAGATATTGAGCGTGACCTATGATGAAGCGCAGGTTGTCGGGGCGCTCGTCCTCGCTTGCTGCCGCCTTTTCGAGCGCGGTCATGGCAACGTCGGGCACTCTTTCGATAGCAATTATGTTGTGGTCGGTGAATTTTGCGCTAAGCTGACGTGCAAAATCGCCCTTGCCGCAGCCGATCTCAAGCAATGTGGGGCGGCTCACACCAAAGGACTCGCTTAAATTTTCAAAGCAGGAAAGGGGTTCTTTGATAAGAAAACGGGCGCAGGCTTCGATTCTTTCGCCCGAATGCTTTTTTTTTCTCATTCTCATCTTGCATTCTCTCTTTAAATCTGTTATAATATAGTATGAATTATATTATTTTTGTGATTTTCCGCCTTTTGCGGCGAAAAATCCAAAGGATATATATATTATAGCATAAATCGCATCGATTTGTATAGTTTTTTTGAAAAAACTCGATACGATTTAATTAATAAAAAATCATTTTGGAGTCAAAATGGAAAAAAAGGAATTTTTGAAGCGGCTCGAGGAGCAGCTATACGCACGCCATCTTGATGAGGAGTCGGTTGCGGCACAGCTTGAGCGTGTAAGCAACTACATCAAGCATACGGGAATGAAGGACATTGAGGCTGACCCTGCCGAAATGGCTGAGGGAATAGTCAAAGCGCTTGGCGCGTCTCCCGTAATCGAGAATGAGGGAGCGGTGAAAACGGCAGCTTCGGCTCCCGCGTCGGACGTCCCATCCGTGGAGGACGAGATCAACGCCTCGCTTAAGTTCATCGGTGAAGAACCAACCAAAAAACAAACTGAGGGCAAGCCAAAGGAAAAAAACAAGGCTGAGCCGCAATCTGCGACTGAGCCAAAATCCACCGACGAGGACCTTGACCCTCGTTTCGTAAGAATAATGGCGCCCGAGGACGTTAAAAACGACGTTCCCGACGACAATATTGACGACGTGCGACCTTACCGTCCCGCGAGAAATGAGAGGGATAAAAAACTTATGCATAAGCACAATCGCAAAGAATACGTTGAGGAGCAAAAGGAACAGCGCGAGGAGCAAAAAAAGGAGCTTAGTGAAGCCGATATTCAAAAGCTTCGCAACAATAAAACTCTCTTTATCGTTCTTGCGTGCATTGCCGCTCCCTTCGTTCTGGCTCTTGCCCTTATTACGGTAGGGCTTTACTTGTTTTTCTGGGTAGCTCTCGCTCTTATGCTGATCTTCAGTATTGCGGGACTTATCGTATTCGTTGCCGCGGGATGCTGTATTTCGCTGATCGGAATAGTCTACGGAGTCATACAGCTTGTGGCGGGAGAAACGCCGATAGGGCTTTTTGAGATCGGTCTTGGCGTGATCGTCATAGGCTCGGTGCTGCTCATAGGCGTTCTTGTTTACAATTTTGCTATGCGCCTTATCCCCTTTGCAATGAGGCAGCTTGCAAAGCTTTTCAAGTTCGCCTTCGTTAAGGGCAAGGATGCTTATATAACCGTGAAAGGAGTATGCGAGAAATTATGAAGCCAACGTCAGTAATATTTCTTATAGTTGCCGTTCTTATTATTTGTCTCGGAGTGCTCCTTTGCATAACGGGTAACAGTATGGCTACGGATATGGGAATCTCCATCTTCGCACAGACGGGAGACTCCGAAAACAATTTCTCCACGACCGAGACCTTTGAGTCGGAGGAGCTAAAAAAGGTAGTTCTCAATTTCACCGACGTTAACGTTAACGTTTACGGTGGAGCGGAGGAGGAGAAGGTAGAGCTTGTAAACTTTACGGACGGCACGTACGTTTACTCCCTCAGCAAATCCACTATGCAGATATATGAGAACAGCGGAATCACAAGCTTTATTGATCTTGATAATTTCAAGATATATTTCAACGGCTTCCGTGATTATCTGCATCATTACAAATACCGCGACAAGCAGAGATCCGTTAACCTCTATCTTAAAAATGAGGCGGATATCATTAAGTTTGAGATAACCACTCAAAGCGGAAACATCACCGTTAAGGATCTTGCCCTCGGTTGCGATTACAAGATCACAACTTCTACGGGTATTCTTTCTCTTGAAAACGTTACCACTGACTCGAACATCGCACTTGAATCTACAAAGGAATCGTCAATGGAGCTTAAAAACGTCAAGGCTCGTTCCTTTGAGATAAACGCGGTCAGCGCGTATGCTACCATGAAGGATTCGACCTTCACTCACAAGCTGCTTGCAAATATCGCAAGCGGATCGTTTGAGTATGACAGAGTAGAGGCGGATTTCGTCGGCTTTAACGTTGAACTGTCCGCTCCCAACGGTGCTTTGCGCGTTTGGGATACGGAGTATAATTCGTATTTCTCCGAGATAAACGTAACAGAGCTTCCCGACCCGATCACTCCGCCCGAGAGCGATAGCGATTACGAGGGTGACTCTCCCGACCACGGCGACAGCGAAGAAACCACGGGCGAGGACGTGAAGGAAGATGAGCCCAAGGAAGAGCTTAATTCCATCACCGTTACCGTGAACGAAGGAAACATCAAGATCTATTAATAAATAAAAACCGTTGCATCGCAACGGTTTTTATTTATTTAAATTAAACGTTAAAGCGGAAGAGGGTAACGTCGCCGTCCTTCATAACGTACTCCTTGCCCTCGCTTCTGACAAGTCCCGCCTCCTTCGCGGCGGTCATGCTTCCGTGCTTCATAAGGTCGTCAAAAGCCACTATCTCGGCGCGGATAAATCCGCGCTCAAAATCGCTGTGTATCTTTCCTGCGGCACCGGGTGCTTTCGTGCCACGCTTTATGGTCCACGCGCGGACTTCCTTCGGACCTGCGGTCAAAAAGCTTATAAGTCCGAGCAGCTCGTAGCTTGCGCGGATAAGTCTGTCAAGTCCTGACTCGGCAATACCGAGGTCCTCAAGAAATACAGCCTTTTCCTCTGCGTCAAGCTCTGCGATCTCTGCCTCAAGACCTGCGCAGATAGCGATAATGCCGGAATGCTCGCTCTCGGCGAAAGCCTTAAGTCCATCGTACTGCGCGTTGCCCTGCGGTTCAGAACCCGCCTCATCCTCGCCCACGTTTGCAACGTAAATCACGGGCTTGGCGGTGAGCAGGGGCATATCGGCAAGGATAGCCGCCTCGTCGTCGGTCGTCTCCATTGCGCGAGCGCAAGCCCCCTCCTCAAGATGCGCCTTGAGCTTTTCAAGAAAAGCAAGCTCCGCGCCGAGAGTCTTATCGGACTTCATCGCCTTCTGCGTGCGATCGATGCGGCGGTCAACGATTTCGATATCGGAAAGGATAAGCTCTATGTTTATAGTCTCAACGTCGCGCACGGAGTTGACGTTTCCGTCAACGTGAATTATGTTTCCATTCTCAAAGCAACGCACGACGTGCAGTATAGCGTCGCATTCGCGTATGTGGGAAAGGAATTTGTTACCAAGACCTTCACCCTGCGCCGCGCCCTTGACGAGTCCCGCGATGTCAAAGAATTCAACCGTTGCGGGCGTGTATTTTTCGGGCGAATACATTTTTGCGAGAGCGTCAAGTCTGGGGTCGGGTACTGCGACCACGCCCACGTTCGGCTCGATAGTGCAGAAGGGGTAGTTTGCGGAATCAGCTCCCGCGCCTGTCAAAGCGTTGAAAAGTGTGCTTTTGCCAACGTTAGGCAAACCAACGATACCAAGTTTCATTTTTAACTCCATAATAAATATAATCGCTTTATTATATACCTAAATTCAAAAAAAAGCAAGAGAGAAACAAAAATATGAACAAATATTTCAAAAAACCCTTTGCAAAAAAGGAAAAGTGTGTTATAATAAAGTAAAAGAATGGGAAAATATCATCATTTGAACGATGTTAATAGGAATAAAATGCTTCAGGAGGATGAAATGTATACGAAAATACTTGTTGTTGACGATGACGTCAACATTTGCGACATTTTGAATAAATACCTTACCAACGAGGGCTACGACGTGCGCACCGCAAATGACGGCTACGAGGCGATCGATCTTTTCAAGAAATACGATCCCGATCTCGTTTTGCTTGACATTATGCTTCCGGGTAAAAGCGGCAAGGACGTTTGCTCCGAGATAAGAAAGTTTTCAAATAAGCCCATCATTATGATCACCGCAAAGGGCGAGGTGGTAGACAAGGTCGTCTGCCTTGAGCTTGGTGCGGATGATTTCGTGGTAAAGCCCTTTGATATGAACGAGCTTTTTGCGCGTATCAAGGCAGTTCTTCGCAGATGTAATTCTCACGAAGATCCCGCAAGCGGCGAGGTAATAAAGTTTGAAAACATAGAGATAAGCAAGCAGAAGTATGAGCTTAAGCTCAACGATAAGAGCGTTGATATTCCCCCGAAGGAGCTTGAATTGCTTTACTTCTTGGCTTCTAACTACAATCGCGTATTCACGCGCGACCAGCTTCTTGACAAGGTTTGGGGATTTGACTATCTTGGCGACTCCCGTACCGTTGACGTACACGTAAAGCGTCTGCGCGAAAAGCTTGAAGGCGTTTCGGATAAATGGGTGCTCAAAACGGTTTGGGGCGTAGGCTATAAATTTGAGGTTTCGGGCAACTGAAGCCCGTAGGCTATGCGGGATGTTGCAAATGCATTTTTGCGCATTTGCAGCATCCTTGATTTTTTGAAGGGAGAAGGGCGGATGTTCAGAAGTCTTTACGTAAAATACATCGTAACCTTTGTAGTTATAATAACCATAAGCCTTACTCTCCTTGTAGCCATAGTAGGCTCTATGGTCGGAAACTATTCGGTGCAGGCAAAGTTCGACACCGTCGGTACTGCGGCAAGCTCCGTTGCCGATTTTTTTGAAGATAAGCTTGACCGCGACGAGGATATGCGCGATTTTGAGTATTTCGTGCGCCATAATTCGGGCGACCTTGCGGCATTGCTTGAGGTAGTCAGAAAAACGGGCGGCGAGGATATTTCGGTGCTTATCGCCAACAGACGCGGGGAGATAATACTTTCAAGCGTTTCGGAAAAGGACGACGTGTGCTCCGAGGGTAATATTGCCCCCACCGTGATGAACGAGGTCAATAACGGCGTTGAGCTGTCAAGGCTCGATAGCCTTGAGGGCATATTTGATACGCCGCATATCATAAACGCTGTGCCGATATATATGCGCAACAGCTACGTTTGCGGTATGGTTTTCGTATGCTCGTCCGAAAGCTCCCTTAATGATTTTATGGAGGTCCTTATCAAGACCGTAGTTCTTTGCAGTCTTTGGGTAATGCTTGCGGCGCTTATCGCGATTTATTTTATAAGCGACCGTATAAGCGCGCCGCTTAAAGAAATGCGGCAGGCGGCAAAGAGCTTTGCGGCGGGGGATTTCGACGTTCGAGTTCCCGTCGTCGGCAAGGACGAGGTCGCAGAGCTTGCTATAGCATTTAACAATATGGCATCCTCGCTTGCGTCCCTTGACGAAATGCGAAACAACTTTATGTCAAGCGTTTCGCACGATATGCGCACGCCGATGACCACGATATCAGGCTTTATCGACTGCATACTTGACGGGGCGATACCGCCCGAAAAGCACGAGCATTATCTGCGTGTCATAAGAGACGAGGTGCAAAGGCTTTCAAGACTTGTTGCCACCCTTCTTGATATTTCACGAATACAAGCGGGAGACCGCAAATTCGTGATGAAGCCCTTTGATATCTGTGAGATGGCTCGACAGATAATAATTTCATTCGAGCAAAAGATAGACGCAAAGGGGCTTGAAGTGGAATTTGATGCCGACGGGGATAATATCCTTGTAAACGGCGACCACGATGCGATATATCAGATACTTTACAATATCTGCGACAACGCCGTAAAATTCTCGCGCGAGCGCGGACTTTTGCGCCTGTCAATAAAAAACAAGGATAAAAAGATAGCAGTAAGCGTATATAACGAGGGAGAGGGAATCCCTTACGCCGATCAGCCGTATATCTTTGAGCGTTTCTACAAGAGCGACAAGAGCCGCGGTAAGGACAAGAGCGGCGTAGGACTCGGAATGTTTATCTCAAAGACTATAATCAACGCTCATAACGAGGATATCAGCCTCAGAAGCGAGCCCGGAGAGTTCTGCGAATTCACATTCACCCTGCCACCCGTGAGAAAGTAAAATGGCAAAATAAAAGGAAACAAACTATGGAAGAAAATAAAATCGTCTCGGATGTTTCCGAGGAAGAATGCGGCGAGACGCAGGATGTACCCGCCGAGGAGATGACGGAGGAGACCGCCGCGCCCGAAACTGACGTTGAGAGCGCGGATGTCGCCGAGCCCGTCGAGGAAGAGCCTCCGAAAGAAAAAGCAAGTAAGGGTATAGCCGCGTACGTTTACGCGATAGTAATGACGGCGTTGTTTACAATTAGCTTCGCGGCGCTTTCATTTATTTTGGTTTGGGGCTATCGCAACGGATATTTCGTTTTCGGTGACGGAAAATATCTCGAAAAGGTTATATACGTGCGCGAATACGATAACGAAAGCGGATATCTCACCCTTCCCGAAATATACGATAAGGTCAGCCCATCGGTGGTCAGCGTCGACTCAAGACTTGCGGGCGGCTCGTCCATCGGCACGGGATTCGTTATGGATAGCGAAGGGCATATTGCTACGAATTACCACGTTGTCGAAAACGCCTCGTCGGTAAATATAATATTTATAAATGGAATAACCGTAAAGGCAGAGATAGTCGGCAAGGATGAGCTTGCGGACCTCGCGGTTTTAAAAATAGAGCAGAGAAGCGACCTTGTGCCCGTTGAGTTCGGTAATTCCGACGCTCTCGTTGTCGGTGAGGATGTTTGCGCCATAGGCAATCCCGCCAATATAGAGTACGCAGGTTCTCTTACACAAGGGATAGTTTCGGGAATCAACAGAAACGTCAAGACGTATGATGAATCGGGAATGCTCGTCAAGACTACGACGTATATTCAGACCGATACAACGCTTAATCCGGGTAACTCCGGTGGGCCGCTTATTGATATGTACGGCAAGGTCATCGGCGTTAATACCTTGAAGCTTGCGGGCAAGTACGAGGGAATCTCCTTCGCGCTTCCCATCAACGGCGCGCTTGATATACTGCGCGGTATTATCGAAGGCAAGGAGTCAAGCGGCGGAAGCATCGCCGCCGAGGGTGTAAAGCTCGGCATCTCCTGCGGCTCGGTGGTGGAGGGGGGGCGTTACACCATCGACGGAACGACGGTAAAGACAGCGGGCGCAACGGGCGTTGTCGTAAGCAAGGCGGCAGAGGAGGGCTACAGCTCTCACGGCATATTGCTTCTTGAAGATATAATTATCTCCGTTGACGGCGTAGTAGTAACCACCGCCGACGAGCTTCGCACGGAGCTTTATAAGCACAAGGTCGGCGAAAGCGCAGTCTTTTCGGTTTACAGAAACGGAGAAATCTTGGATTTAACGATAGTATTTTAATAAAAAATTCAGGCAGCTTTTGCTGCCTGAATTTTTTATTACGCCTCTCCGCTGTCCTTCTTGCGGATGGCAACGCGGCGAACCTTGCCGCTTATGGTCTTGGGAAGCTCGTCTACAAATTCCACGATTCTGGGGTATTTGTAGGGAGCGGTGTGAGTCTTTATGTAGGTCTGGATCTCCTTCTTCAGCGCGTCGCTTGCCACAGTGCCCTTGGTAAGCACTACGGTCGCCTTAACTATCTGACCGCGTATCTCGTCGGGAACGGGAGTAATAGCGCATTCAAGCACGTAGGGAAGCTCCATGATAACGCTTTCTATCTCAAACGGGCCTATGCGGTAGCCGGAGGACTTGATAACGTCGTCGATGCGTCCGACGTACCAGAAATATCCGTCCTCGTCAACGGTTGCGGTGTCGCCCGTGTGATAATATCCGTCGTAAACAACCTCCGAGGTGTGCTCGTCGTCAAGATAATAGCCCTTGAAAAGTCCGCAGGGATTTCCTGCCGAAAGGTCAATGCAGATCTCACCCGTCTCGCCCGCGTCGCACTCTTTGCCGTCGGCATCAAGAAGCTTGACGTTGTAAAGGGGAGAGGGGCGACCCATCGAGCCGATCTTCGGCTCGCTTCCCACGAGGTTTCCTATGCTGAGCGTAGTCTCGGTCTGACCGAAGCCCTCCATGATCTTAAGTCCCGTCTCTGCGTAGAAGCGGTTGTATACCTCAGGGTTGAGAGCCTCGCCCGCAGTCGTAGCGTATTCGATGGAGGAAAGGTCATACTTCGACAGATCCTCACGAATGAAGAAGCGGTACATAGTAGGAGGTGCGCAGAAGGTGGTTATGCCGTATTTAGCGAACATGGGGAGTATGTCCTCGGGCGTGAAGCGGTCGAAATCGTAAGTGAACACAGCCGCCTCACAGAGCCACTGACCGTAGAGCTTGCCCCAAAGAGCCTTACCCCAGCCCGTGTCGGAAATGGTGAAGTGAAGTCCGTTAGGACGCACGTTGTGCCAATAGCGCGCGGTTATGTAGTGACCGAGTGCGTACTTGTAGGAGTGCGCCGCAACGCGGGGGTATCCCGTAGTTCCCGACGTGAAGAGCATAAGCATAGTGTCGTCGCCGCAGGGAGCGTCCTCGGTTCTCGGGAAAGAATCGGAGCAGAGCATCATCTCGCTGTTGTAGTCGTACCAGCCGTCGCGCTTTGCGCCGACGAGGATCTTTACGATCTCAGGGAATTCAGCAGCGGCACGCTCGGCGTGCAGATGCGTTTCGCCGTCCGAGGTACAAACGATAGCTTTAACGCCTGCCGCCTTGTAGCGATAGGTAAAATCATGCTCAACGAGCTGGTTGGTAGCGGGAATAGCCACCGCGCCTATCTTGTGGAGCGCAAGCATTGCAAACCAGAACTGATAGTGACGCTTGAGGACGAGCATTACCGTGTCGCCCCTCTTAATGCCGAGGGAGAGGAAGTAGTTTGCCGTCATATTCGAGTATTTAGCCATGTCACCAAAGGTGAACGTATGCTCGCGCTTGTCGCGGGATACCCACAGCATAGCGCGCTTGTCGGGGGTCTTTTCGGCGATCTTGTCAACTACGTCGTATGCGAAATTGAACTTGTCCTCGTTAGTAAAGTTGATGGAGGAAAGCACGCCGTTCTCGTCAAGCGTGGTGGTGATGAAATCGTCAGCCACCGTGCGCTCACCCTTTGCGGCGGCGTTTGCAAGACGGGGATTTCCGTGAACGAATTCAGCCTCGTCCTCGTCCTCCGTAGCCTTCAACACTATCGCGTATATTTCGCAATCTCCGCCAAGCGCACGAAGCGCGTGGGGAGCGGAGCTGTTGTAGTAAATGGTGTCACCCGGGCCGAGAAGCTCTATGCGCTCGTTTATACGAATTTCAAGAGTACCGCTGATAACGATGTCTATCTCCTGACCTTTGTGGCGGTTGTAGGAGGGAACGTCGTCGTCTCCGCAAGGAATAAGAACGCGGAAGGGCTCGGCGATCTTGTTCTTGAACGAGGGCGCAAGGTTGTTGTATGCAAAGCCCGTGTTACGCGCAATCGGAACACCCTCGCCGTGGCGAGTGACGGTGTAGAGCGAAAGATTGGGGCTCGTTCCCTCAAGGATATCCCTCATCTCAACGCCGAAGGTAGCGGCGGCTTTATAAATAAACGTAAAAGCAAAGTCGCGCTCGCCTCTTTCAAGCGCACGGTATTCCTCAATGGAAACCTCGGTTTTTGCGGCGGCTTCAGCCTCGCTCATTCCTGCAATCTCGCGCAGCATTCTTACGCGTGAAGCAACGTCGCGGATCTCTTTGTTCATCATTTTGAGTATCTCCTTTCAATAAAAAAACCGTCTCAAAGAATTTCTTTGAGACGGGATAAAAAGCATTTTCCCGCGGTACCTCTCAAATTGCATCTTTCGATGCCACTTAACGGACTCAATCAAGTCCTGCGCAGTGACGTAGCGCAAACGGAAGACTCTCAAACTTCGAATCTTCGGCTCGGAAGTGATGGGTACTTGACGCGTTGTTACCGATTTACACCAACCATCGGCTCTCTGCGCACAAACATCGTCTGACCGTCTTCGTCATAGCCTTTATAACCGCTATTCAATTTGTTGTTATAGATTTTACTACAAAAAAATGCGTCTGTCAATACTTTTTTTGAAAAAAGTTGAAAAATTATTGATTATTTGCCGCCGCGCTTCTTATGTCGGCGATCTTTTTCTTCGCATCATCCGCGTGGAATACGGCAGAGCCCGCAACAAGCACGTTTGCGCCCGCGGCGCTGACGAGGGGAGCGGTGGCAACGTCGATGCCTCCGTCAACTTGGATAAGGCAGTCGAGCGAATTCTTATCTACGTACTCTCTTACCGTCTTGATCTTCGGGAGCATATCCGCCATAAATTTCTGTCCGCCAAAGCCTGGGTATACGGTCATAATAAGCGCCATATCCACGTCGGCAAGGTAGGGAATGATAGCCTCTGCGGGCGTGTCGGGCGAGATAGCAACCGCCGCCTTAACGCCTGCCGCTTTTATGGTCTTAATAAGGGCGGCGGGGTCCTTGCACGCTTCAAGGTGGAAGGATATCATATCCGCGCCCGCCTTGATAAAGCGGTCAACGTAACGTTCGGGGGCGGTTATCATAAGGTGAACGTCAAAAACGAGCTTGGATTGCGGACGAAGCGCACCAATGACGGCAGGACCGAATGAGATATTCGGAACGAATACGCCGTCCATAACGTCAAGATGCAGAAAATCAGCGCCCGCGGCTTCAACTCGCGCGGTGTCCTCGCCAAGTTTTGTGAAATCTGCGGCGAGCAGGGAGGGAGCTATGTAGATCATAAAAGTTTTCCTTTCGGGCGCGGTCAAAAAAGACCGTTTCGCCATATTCTGTATAGAAGGTATGCGTAAGATGGCAACAAGGGAAGTCAAAAAGCACGGGAAGTGCGAGAGATGCGTGTTGCCGTCTTGCGCTTTTTTGGGGGTCGCCGCTTGCGGCGGCTCTCTTTGATCAATCAATCAATAAGGCAGACCGCGTGCGCGGCAATACCCGCGCCGTTGCCTGTAAAGCCGAGACCTTCCTCGGTCGTCGCCTTTATATTTATCGCGGAAAGCTCAACTCCGAGCGCCGCGGCGATATTTCGTCTCATTACGTCTATGTGGGGTGCAAGCTTCGGACGCTGTGCGATAACGGTCGCGTCAACGTTGACGATGTTGTAGGAGTGCACTCGCAACATTGCGGCTACCTGACGCGCAAGCGCGAGGCTGTCCGCGCCGCAAAACGCCGCATCGGTGTCGGGAAAGTGCTTGCCGATATCTCCAAGCGCCGCCGCGCCGAGTAGTGCGTCCATTATCGCGTGGACAAGCACGTCGGCATCGGAATGACCGAGAAGCCCAAGGTGATAATCTATCTTCACGCCGCCAAGTATCAGCTCTCTGCCTTCAACGAGGCGGTGGACGTCGTATCCGTGACCTATTCTCATTTGTCAGCCTCCCTTTGCTTGATGATAGCCTCGCACATCGTTACGTCGTGGCGCTCCGTCAGCTTAATGTTCTCTCTGCCGCAATCGACGAGCTTTATCCTGTGTCCGATGTGCTCAACGAGCGAGTTGTCGTCGGTCGCGACGAAGCCTTCGTCCTTTGCCGAATATGCGGCGGCGCGGTACAGCGCAAGGCTGAACACCTGCGGAGTAGCGGCGTGCCAAACCGTAGAACGCTCAACGGTAGAGGTGATAAAGCCCTTTTTGTCGGCGGTTTTGATGGTGTCGTACGCGGGGAAAGCCGCAGTTGCCGCATCAAAGCGGTACGCCGCAAGGCAAACTTGGTCTATCGTTTCGGTAGTAGTCAGCGGTCTTGCGCCGTCCGCAATAGCAACGTAGGCAGTCTTTTTCGGCACGGCTTCAACGCCGCGAAGCACGGACTCCTGCCTTGTCGAGCCCCCCTTTACGATGGCGCAAAGCTTGGTTATAGAGTATGCTTTTTTGTATTTTTCGTATCTTTCAATATCGCATTCCCTTGCCACTACCACGATGGAGGTGATAAGAGACGAGGCTTGATACGCCTTAAGAGTGCGCACGACGGCGGGGATGCCGCAAAGCGGAATGAACTGCTTGGGCTTGCCCATTCGCGCCGACGAGCCGGCCGCAACGATAATGGCGGCGGTCCTTCGGTTTTTGGCAGCTCCCGCAATAGCGCGAAGCGTATCGGCTATAGCGTATAGCTTACTCATACTTTTCCTCGAACGTGCCGTCCTCAAGGTCGCTTATCATCTGCTGACGGCGCAGGTGACGCTCCTCGGTGAGCGCGTCGGTGGAAAGGAAGATGTCTGTAAGCTCGCAAACGAGGTCGAAGTCGATGACTCTTGCGCCCATGCAAAGCACGTTTGCATCGTTGTGGAGTCTTGTCATTTCGGTGGAGTATTTGTCGGAGCAAACTGCGGCGCGAATGCCGTGGTGCTTGTTAGCCGCCATGGAAACGCCGATTCCCGTGCCGCAAATGAGGATACCCTGGGCGCATTCACCGCTCTGGATGACCTTGCACAGCGCGTGTACGGGTACGGGGTAGTCACAGCTGTCGGCGGAATAAGTTCCCGCGTCTATCATTTCATAGCCCTTGGCGGTAAGGTAATCAATAAGCTTTGCCTTATATTCAAATCCTGCGTGGTCAGAGCCGATAACGAGTTTCTTGTTGTTCATGTGAGTTAAACCTTTCAATTTTTATTTTGAGCGGCAAGGCGGTCACGCTCTGCCTGCGGTAGACGTAAATAAGTGGGGCGAAGCTCGCCGTCCGTAGTTCTTACACCCTGACGGAACAGCGTGAGAGCCACTTGGGCGACCGAGTATGCCGATTGATATCTCAGCATTTCGGGCGTGTTGTGCGCGGCATCGGCGGGGAGAAGTCCCTTGACGAGCTCATAGCCGTCGCCGCAAAGATATATCTTTTTTCCTTCTTTATTATACGCGAGAGTTTCTGCCTCGAACTCCGAGTACGCTATCGCGCGGTCGGAAGTGATTCTTTCAAGTTCGCCGTTTTTGGATAGGAAAGTAGCCGTATACAACTGACCTCGTCGCGCATCCATAACGGGACATATTATCCTTTCCTCGTCGGACACAAGATTCAGCGCAAGAGCTTCAAGCGTGGAAACGCCAATGCACGGCTTTCCTCTGCCGAAGGCAAGCCCCTTTACCGTCGCCGCGCCGATGCGAACTCCCGTAAACGAGCCGGGGCCCGCAGAGCAGGAGAATATATCAATGTCGTCAACGCTCATTTTAAGTGCCTTAAACATAGTCTCGGCAAGCGGCAGGAGCGTTTCGCTGTGCGTGTTTCCGCCGTTTTGCGTGTAAAGACCGATAAGCTTTTCATCGTCGCATATAGCCACGGAGGCGGTATGCGCCGTACTGTCGCAAGCAAATATCTTCACGGCTATTCTCCTTTCGTAACAAGTGATATGCGCACTCTGCGAAGTGATACGTCATCGGGGAGCTTTTCGAGCGTTACCGAGATATAACGGTCGGGCAGAGCGTAGGGAATGAGGTCGCACCACTCAACGAGGCATATGCCCTCGTCAAGATAATCGTAAAAGCCGATAGAGTAAAGATCGTCCTCATCGTTTATTCTGTAAACGTCAAAATGAAATACGGGGCGGCCGTTTCCGCGGTATTCGTTTACAAGCGTGTACGTAGGAGAACGCACAGCCGCGCCTGCGGCGGCAAGTGAGGCAAAGCCGCGCACAAACGCGGTCTTTCCCGTGCCGAGATCCCCAACGAGCGAAACGAATTGCGGAAGGGAGGAATCCTCGCTAATGAGTGAGGCAAGACGCGCTCCGCATTCCTCGGTCTCCTCGGTGGTGGAGGTGACCTTCTCAAAAATAATTTTTTCCATATCAACCGATCTTCCAAAATTTCATACAGTATAAGTATATCACAAAAAAAGCCAACTGTAAAGGAAAACGGAGAATATTTTTCACCTAAAAGGGAAGAATATTAAAAAATCAAACGGGAGGACACAATGCCTCATCTTTCATCCTCATACAGCGAAAACGTATCAACGCTTGATAGGCTTTTGCGCGTTCGCGAAAGCTTTGACATAATAAAAAAGCCGCTGCAAGTAGGCAGCGACGAGGTAACGTTTTATTATATTGACGGCTTCGTTAAGGACGGCGTTATGCAAAAGCTTATGCTGTCGTTCACAAGTCTTAAGGACCTCGGAGACAAGCATTTGCAAGGATTTGCGTGCGCAAACGACTTCCTTTGCAAGCGCGTGGTATACGTCGAGAGCGAGCTTACGGATTCGCTTGATACGATGATACAAATGGTGCTTTCGGGCGCGACGCTGATGATAGGAAGCCGCTTTGGCGAGTACGGCATCCTTATAGATTCAAGGTCATATCCCGCGCGCGAGACCACCGAGCCGCAAAATGACAGAGTAATGCGCGGGCCGCGCGACGGCTTTGTGGAAACGCTTATTTCCAACACCGCGCTTATCCGCCGCCGAGTCAGAAACACGGCGCTGACTATGAGCTATTTTACCGTAGGTAAAAGCTCAAAGACCGACGTGGTACTGTGCTATATGGCGGACCGCGCCGACGCGGCTTACGTCGAGCGCATTGCGAAAAAGCTAAAGGAAATAAAGACCGAAAGTCTTACGATGGGGCATCAATCTCTCGCGGAATGCCTTATCAGGACGAGGTGGTACAATCCGTTTCCAAAAATAAGAACCACCGAACGCCCCGACGTGGCGGCGGCACAGCTTTTTGAAGGAAGCGTGCTGATATTGATGGATAATTCGCCCGAAGCAATGATACTTCCTACGTCGATCTTCGATTTTATGCAGGAGAGCAACGATTTCTACTCGCCGCCGCTCACGGGAACTTATATAAGAATAGTACGGTATCTTATATTCGCGCTCACGCTTTTCGCCGTTCCCGTGTGGTATCTGTGCTACGCAAATCCCGCGCTCGTTCCCGATTGGTTCGCCTTCGTGTTGCCGAGCGAAACGGGAAGGCTTCCCGTTCTCGCTCAGCTCCTCATCGTGGAGTTCGTGGTCGACGGACTCAAAATGGCGTCAATGAATACCCCCGATATGCTATCAAACTCGCTATCCGTGGTAGGCGGACTCATCCTCGGTGATTTCGCCGTCGGCGTTGGCTGGCTTATTCCCGAAGTGATAATCCTTATGGCGTTCGTCGCTATCGCAAATTTCTCGCAACGCTCATACGAGCTTGGCTACGCCTTCAAGTTTATGCGTATACTTTTGCTTATCAGCGTGGCTCTGTTCGGTCTTTGGGGATTTATCGGCGGCGTCGTGCTGATAATCGCCCTCATAGCGACCAATCGCACGGTAAACGGAGAATGCTCGTATCTCTATCCGCTCATACCGTTCAACGCCCGCGCGTTTGTCAGCGTTTTCTTCCGCGTCAAAAAGAAGGACGTGGCAATTACTCCGAAGCACGCTCAAAACCGTGAATGAAGCCCGCAGGATCAGCCGAGCAAACGTCGCCGCCTATAACACGCCCGCGCCACACGATAACGTTAGCCCAGACTTTCGCACCGCTGTCGGTCGGGTAGTTGGTTATCTCGTATGTATACCTCATTACAGCCTTGTTTTTGTATTTGGAAAGATCAAGCCCCTGCGCCTTTTGAAGCTCGTTGTAGCCTGAAAAAACTCTGTCAAACTCAGACGGCAGCGTTACCTCAACGCTCTCAACGGGTTCACCCGACACGTTGTAGCCAAACTGACCGAGAAACTTTACTCTGTCCTCATTAGTTTTTACGTTGTCGTAATTGATCTGCACTCCCGCCTCAGCGGCAACGTCGTAAGCGGGTACGAAAACTATCAGCGCGACCAGCGCCGTGGCGGCAAGCAAAAGCACGGCAAAAAAACGAAGCGTGCTTGCGCGAAACGAATAAATAAACATGAAAAAACCTCCGCAAAAATATTACTCAATGAATAATATTTGCGCGGAGGTTATTATATTCTTAAATTTACGTTTCTTCTCGTTCAAAGAAGTATTTGACTCTGTGCGCGTGTACGCTGTGGACCATTCCTATCATAATATACATAGCAAGCGTAGACGATCCGCCGTAGCTTATAAATGGAAGGGTAATGCCGACAACGGGGAGCATTGCAAGACTCATTCCGATGTTCTCTATGGCCTGAACGGTAATGGCGGCGGCAACGCCGATGCACAAAAATGAGCCCGAATCCTTACGCGCCGATTTGGCTATCATAAATATCCTGACTACAAGCACGGCAAGCGTTGCGATAACGATAAGTCCGCCAAGCATTCCGAATTTTTCGCAAAGCGATGAAAAAGCAAAATCATTTTCGCAGGCAAAAAGGTTTTTGTAATACTCGCCCCCGTTAAGTCCTTGACCGAAAAAACCGCCGTTAGCAACGCATTTTTGTCCGAGAAGCGCTTGGAATCCGTATCCCTGCGGGTCAGCTTCGGGTGTGAAGCCGAATATTATACGGTTCTGCTGATAGCTGTTCAGGTGCGGCCATACGTACGGAATGGCAACGAACACAAAAGCAATGCCGCCAAGCATATAAAAAAAGCTTATCCCCGCGCAAAACAACATAATAACCGCAAGTCCGCAATAAACGAGCGCAACTCCGAGGTCGCCCGAAAGCAGTATAAGTCCGATAACGAGCCCCGCGTGTATAAGAAGTCCGAGAATGGAAAGGGGATGGTTTATCTTCTTTTTTACTATATCTATGTGCTTTGAAAACGTCACGATGAACGTCGCCTTGACGAACTCCGACGGCTGTATTCCGATAGGACCTATGTAAAGCCAGCTTTGGTTGCTTCCCTCGGCGGTGCCGTACAAAAGCGTAATGCCGAGAAGCCCTATCTGCGCTATGAAAAACGGAATAAACAGCTTGTTGACTATCTCCTGATAGTCGAGCGTGGAAATGAAAAACGCAAGGATTATTCCTACGACGGTGGTTGCGCTTTGCATAGCGATGACTCGCGTGCTGTTTCCGATCTCGCTTGCATCACGCACGCCTATCATCAAAAGAATGCTTATCAGAGACAGGATAGTGGTGCATATAAGCAAACAAGGGTCTACCTTTTTCAGTTTTTCAAAAAACGTCGTATTAAATTCCTTCATATCCCGCCTCCTTTCTTTTGGTTAAAAACGGTTGCGACTGCAAATGTCGCAACCGTCGGATTTTTTAATATTGACGTCCCCAAACGACCATATGCTTCGCGGGCTTTCCGCAGCATACGCAAACGTCGGAAAGATGCTCCTCGTCAAAGGGGATGCAACGGGACTTTACTCCGCCCGTGTCCTCCTTTATCTTGTCCTCGCACTCGCTGTCGCCGCACCACATAGCGCGGATGAATCCGGACTTCGTGGATGCGATCTCAAGCAGCTCATCGTACGTTACTGCGTTGGAGGTGCGGTTCTTGAGGTTTTCGGATGCGCGACGGTAAAGCTCGTTGTGTACCGACTCAAGCGCCGCCGCAACGGAATCCTCGATACCGTCAAGGGATACGAAGGTCTTTTCGCGGCTCACGCGGGAAACGAGCACACAGGAATTGTTTTCGATATCACGCGGACCTATCTCAAGACGGAGGGGAACGCCCTTCATCTCATATTGAGAATACTTCCAGCCTGCGGAGTTGTCGCTGTCGTCAAGCTTTACGCGGAAGCGCGCGGAGAGCTTGTCTTTGAGCGCCTTTGCGGCTTCAAGCACACCTTCCTTGTGCTGTGCAACGGGAACGATAACTACCTGAATGGGAGCGACGGCGGGGGGGAGGATAAGTCCGTTATCGTCGCCGTGAGCCATAATGATAGCGCCTATCATACGGGTAGAAACACCCCAAGAGGTCTGGTGGGGATGCTTTACGGTGTTGTCACGCGCGGTGTAGGTGATGTCGAACGCGCGAGCAAAGCCGTCGCCGAAGTAGTGCGTCGTTCCGCCCTGAAGCGCAACGCCGTTGTGCATCATAGGCTCGACGGTATAGGTCTCCTCAGCACCCGCAAACTTTTCCTTGTCGGTCTTACGTCCGCGAATTACGGGGATAGCGAGGGATTTCTCGTAAAAATCAGCGTAAACGTCAAGCATACGCAGAGTCTCCCCGCGTGCCTCCTCCTCGGTCTCGTGCATGGTGTGTCCCTCTTGCCAGAGGAACTCGGAGGTGCGAAGGAAGGGACGGGTGGTCTTTTCCCAACGAACTACGTTACACCACTGGTTGTAGAGCTTGGGAAGGTCGCGGTAGGAGTGGATGATATTGCGGTAATGCTCGCAGAAGAGCGTTTCGGACGTAGGACGCACGATAAGACGCTCGGAAAGTCTGTTCTGACCGCCGATGGTCACGATAGCGCATTCGGGAGCGAAGCCCGCAACGTGATCTGCTTCCTTCTGGAGCAGAGATTCGGGAATGAACATAGGCATATACACGTTCTCGTGTCCGAGCTTCTTGAACTCCGCGTCAAGAATGTGCTGGATGTTTTCCCAGATGGCGTATCCGTAGGGACGGATGATCATACATCCCTTAACGCCCGAATAATCTACAAGCTCTGCCTTCTTTACAACGTCGGTGTACCACTGGGCAAAGTCGGTTTCCATTGATGTTATAGCATCAACCATTTTCTTATTGTCAGCCATGAAGTTTTCGTCCTTTCAGAACATAATAAATCACATTATATTATAAATCAACAAATCGCCCGTGTCAAGATAAAGCGTAACTTTTGAGGCAAAAAACTTGCCTATTTTTCAAAAATATGATATACTTATTAAAAATTCGGAAGGGAGAAGGAGATATGAGCGAAAAGATAAACGTTCTCGGTATATGCTTTGATGCGGTCACGGCGACCGTGGCGGCGGATGCGATATTTTGCGCCGCGCGAAAACGCGAGTCCGCGTATACCGTTTTTACCCCCAACGCCCTTATTTCTACCTTCTGTTATGACGACGCTTCCTTGCGCGACGTGATAAATTCAGCAAGCCTTGTTTTAGCCGACGGCACGGGCGTTGTCGGCGCGGCAAAAAGGCAGGACACTCCGCTTCCTGAAAGAGTAACGGGAATCGACACCGCCGAGGCGGTGATGTCCCGTCTTGCCGCCGTGGGCGGCAGCGTGTACCTCGTCGGTGGAGAGCGGGGAATAGCAGACAGCGCCGCGCTCGCCCTTTGCGAAAGGTATAAGGGGTTGCGCGTGATTGGCGTGTCAGACGGATTTTTTAAGGACGAGAACGCACTCGTTGATGAAATTTTCACGCTCTCGCCCGACCTTCTCCTCGTCGGTATGGGTTTCCCCAAGCAGGAGCTTTTTATATCGCGTAATAAAGAAAAATTATCCGTCGGCGCGGCGATGGGAGTCGGCGGAGCGCTCGACGTGTGGGCGGGCAAGGTGCGCCGCGCGCCAGCGCTTTTTGTTAAACTGCGCCTCGAATGGCTATGGAGGATGCTACGTCAGCCAAAGCGTTTTGGCGGTATCGGGCGGCTTTTTCGCTATCGTTTTCTGACGCGCCGCCGTTTTTTGCGGTAAAAATGAACAATAAGCCCCCAAAAAGCATATTTATATTTGAAAATTTCAATAAAAATAATATTTTTTTCAAAAACCCCTTGTATATTTCATCAAAATAGGATAAAATATATGGTGGCAATAATTGGACTTAAAAAAGTCCGACCAAAAAAATCATATTTACGGAGGAATTCCAAAAATGTCAGTAAAAGTTGCTATTAACGGTTTTGGCCGTATCGGCCGTCTCGCATTCCGCCAGATGTTCGGCGCAGAGGGTTACGAAGTTGTTGCTATCAACGACCTCACCAGCCCCAAGATGCTTGCTCACCTTCTGAAGTACGACACCGCTCAGGGTGCTTACTGCGGCGCTATCGGCGAGAACACTCACACCGTTGAGGCTACCGAGGACTCCATCATTGTTGATGGCAAGGAGATCAAGATCTACGCTGAGAAGGACGCTGCTAACTGCCCTTGGGCTGCTCTTGACGTTGACGTTGTTCTCGAGTGCACCGGCTTCTACACCTCTAAGGAGAAGTCCATGGCTCACATCAACGCAGGCGCAAAGAAGGTCGTTATCTCTGCTCCCGCAGGCAACGATCTTAAGACCAACGTTTACTCTGTAAACGAGAACACCCTTACCGCTGATGACCAGATCATTTCCGCTGCATCCTGCACCACCAACTGCCTCGCTCCCATGGCTAAGGCTCTCAACGATTACGCTCCTATCCAGAGCGGTATCATGACCACCGTACACGCTTACACCGGTGACCAGATGATCCTTGACGGTCCTCACAGAAAGGGTGACCTCAGACGTGCTCGCGCAGGCGCACAGAACATCGTTCCTAACTCCACCGGCGCTGCTAAGGCAATCGGTCTCGTTATCCCCGAGCTCAACGGCAAGCTCATCGGCTCTGCTCAGAGAGTTCCTACCTGCACCGGTTCTACCACTATCCTCGTTGCAGTAGTTAAGGGCACTGACGTTACCAAGGAGGGTATCAACGCTGCTATGAAGGCTGCTTCCTCCGCTTCCTTCGGTTACAATACCGAGGATATCGTATCCTCCGACGTTATCGGTATGAGATACGGCTCTCTCTTCGATGCTACTCAGACCATGGTAGCTAAGATCGACGACGACACCTATCAGGTACAGGTAGTTTCTTGGTACGACAACGAGAACTCCTACACAAGCCAGATGGTTCGCACCATCAAGTACTTTGCAGAGCTTGCATAAGTAAAGATAAAAGAAAACGCGTGGCGCACCGCGCCAAGCGTTTTCTTTTATTCGGTTTCAGCAGGTTTTTCCACTATCGTTGCATTGTCGAAAACGGCGAAGATGGCGTCTCCCGACAAAAGCTGCGTGTAAACGTAGCCCTCGCCGTAGTAGTCCTCAAGCTCCTTTTCAAGCGACTCAACGGTGTAGTTCATGCCTTGTTCCTTGTAGTATTCAACGTAGTCCTCAAGGTATTCCTTGCAATCCTCGTCGGTAACGGTGATTCCTTCCTTGGCGGCGATGTAGTAGATTATCATATCCCCGATCGCGCTTTCCTTCGCCATTTCATCTATCTTGGTTGCATCAAAGCCAAGCGTCTTAAGGCATTCGTCGTAACTGATACCGTAGTAATTGGCATACTCGACGATGGAGTTTATAAAATCAGCGTGGTAGAAGTCGTAAAGCGGAGCGTAAAGCTCGGTGACGGTGGCTCTTTCTATTAAAAGATTCCACATCTCCTCGTAGACCTCATCGATGGTGGCGTGTTTTATCTCAAGCTCAAGATATTCCTTGACGTGCGTTCTGTAGTCGGCGGCTGTGGTTATATCGCCCTTGCTTATTTCCTTGGCGATATCGTCGGTCAGCTCCAAGTTGCAGATTCCCTTGATGGTTATCTTAAACGTGACCGCCTTGCCCGCGAGATGCTCGTAATAATCCGTGGGGAAGGTAAGCTCCGCCGTTACCGTGTCTCCGCACGCCGCGCCGTAAAGCGCGTCGGCAAAGCCTTCGATGTAGCCGCTGTTCTTTTTGTCAAGAAGTATAGTAGCCTTGTCGGATTTTCCACCCTGAAATTCCTCGCCGTTCATCGTGCCGACGTAGCTTATCTCAAGCGTGTCGCCCTCTACGGGAGCGCGGTCGGTAATGAGAGTGTATTTACCGAGCTGTTTGAGCAATCCCTCGATCTCGGTATTCACGTCGTCATCCGTTACGGCTTCAGGGAGCTTCTTTACGTTGAGCGTAAGTCCCTTGTAATCAAGGGTCAGATATTTTTCGATATCAAGCTCGATAAGGCTCGGCTTTTCGGGTCTTGCCACGGTGGTCTCCGGCGCGGCTGGGGTGGTGTCGGAGGCTTGCGTTGCAAGCGTAGTGTCGGGGTACTCCTTGCCGAAAATGTCCGTAAGACTGCAGGACGCAAGGGAGAAGAGGCAAAGGCAAGCTACTGCAATAACTGCCGCCGAGCGAATAAATCTTTCTTTCATTATAACACTTCCTAATAAATAAAAATAAACGAATACCGCACCTCGGCGTCGCCGACGTGCGGTATTCCATCCGAAAAGCTTATGCTTCCTTCTTAGCGACTACTTCTTTGCCGTCGTACATGCCGCACTCAGGGCATACGTGGTGAGCCTTAATGAGAGCCGAACAGTTGGGGCACTTTACAAGACCGGGAACTGCAAGCTTCCAGTTTGCGCGTCTCTTGTCTCTGCGAGCTTTGGATGTTTTTCTCTTCGGTACTGCCATTTTACCAATCCTCCTGTATTTACATCATTTGATAACAAAATTATTTACGCTGTGGTCTTATTCCTCGTCCGCGCTCTCGTCATCCCGTAGCAGCTCACGAAGCTTTGCCCAGCGCGGATCGATCTCCTTCGGGGAGCAATCACACGTTTCGTTGGCGGCAAGCTTGCGACCGCAAACGGAGCAAAGTCCGCCGCAATCGGGTGAGCAGAGAAGTCGCTGGGGAAATTCAAGAAAAACGGATTCGCAAAGCGCCTCGTCAATGTCGAGCATACCGCGCCTGATGGCGAGATACTCGTCAGCCTCCTCCTCAAGACGTTCTTCACTCATAACGCCTTCGGGGACAAGGGTTCGTTCAAAGTTTACTTCAAGCACGCCTGTGACGGGATCAAGGCATCTTGCACATTCGCCGCGGTAGGGAACCTTGGCAACGGCAGTCAGGCGAATATATCCGCCCGTATCCTCGATACGCCCCGTAAGGTGCGCACCCTCGGTAAATTCGATGCCGTACGGCGCTTCGCTGGGAGTTATGTCAAAGTCAAGTGTTATATCCGTGACTTCGCCACGCAATAATGCTGACAGGTCAATAAGCATTACGAAACCTCCCAAAAAATAAGACGGCACAAAAAGCGACAATACATATTATAATACCTATTTCCCCCAAAGTCAAGGACTTTTTGAAATTATTTTTCCATTTAAGCATTCATTTTTCTTTTTTTACATAGCAGTTGACAAAAAACGCGATTAGTTGTATACTAATATCATAAAATAGTAAACGGAGATGATGAAAATCGTAAACAATATTACGCTGTCACGCTGTTGCGACCTGCATACGCATTCCACGTATTCCGACGGTAGCTGTACACCGACCGAGATCATCGAACAAGCCAAGGCGCTGTCGCTTTCCGCCGTGGCGCTAACGGATCACAACACGCTTGCGGGAGCCGCCGAATTTAAGGCGGCGGCAATAGAATGCGGCGTCGAGGCGGTAGTTGGTGTTGAGATATCCGCAGAATACAATAAAAAAGAAATACACGTAGTTGGACTTTTCGTTACCGAAAAGCAATATCAGCCGCTTAATGAATATCTGGAGAATATTCAGCTCAAAAAGGATATAGCGAGCTTTGAGCTTTATAAAGCGCTCAAGGCGGCGGGATATGATATAAGCTATGAGTGCATAGCCAGCGATGGAAACAAGGGCTCTATAAACCGAGTTCATTTTGCCAACGAGCTCATAAGATGCGGATATATATCCACCATCGACGAGGGCCTTGATGGGGTACTCTCGGAGAAGCACGGCTTTTATAAGCCCGCACCGCGCCCCGATGCCTTTGCCGTTATTGAACTTCTTAGCGGCTTGGGTGTCACGCCGGTACTTGCGCATCCGTTTTTGAATCTCACTTATGACAAGCTTCGCACTTTCCTTCCAAAAGCAAAAGAGCACGGACTCGCGGCTATCGAAACGGATTACTCGACCTTCACCTCCGAGCAGACGGCGGCGGCTCACGCCCTTGCCGAAGAATTCGGACTTATGAAAAGCGGCGGAAGCGATTTTCACGGAGCAAATAAGCCGGATATCGCACTCGGCATAGGCTTGGGAGAGCTTCGCGTCCCCGTCGAGTATTATACCACCATCGCCGCACGCAGGTAAATATAAAACTGCAAAAGCATCTATCAATTCAAAGAGGCTTTTGATATTATTTCATCGTAACATTGAGGAGCGGCGTTGCCGCGGATATAGTACGTGACACCGCCCACCACAGCCGTATCCATACCTTGCTTAACTATACTTCCGTCAAAATACTCGATTTCCGCGTGGATGGTGTTAGTGCCGGGCGGAATTACGTCGGGGAGCTCTCGGTCTGTGTCGATATCGAAAGATGCAAGCCAAGCTATGATCTCATCCAAATGCTCGGCGGGAACGTCACTGCCCCTGCCGTAGCCATGGTAGGCGTAGAATGTGATGCGTTTGATGCTTTCGGTATTAAAAACGCCGCCTGATTGATCGTTGATTTCTCTTTGACTTGTGCTTTCGGTCGATCGCGCGTTACTGCCGTCGCCCTTACCGCAAGCCGCAAGGCAAAACAACATAATTCCACAAAGAAAAGCAACTAAAATCTTTTTCATAATATCCTACCTCCTTTTAGTGCTTCATTTATATAAGACAATATTTTTGGAGATTTCTGTCATTTGGAGGAAAATATATTTTGAAATTACTATGCTTTATAAATAGCAGAAACAATAAAAGCGGGGCGAAATTCGCCTCGCTTTTATTGTTTCTGTTCTAAATAAATCAACTTACCCCAATGCCATTTTTTGTTTTTTGAGAAACGGTATTTATCGGCTTCTCCGATATAAAAAACGCCAACACCTAATATACCAAATAGATATTTTTTCAAAGCGACGCAATCACTCACTTTACTCAAGCCTTCTCCACTCATCAATCGACTCGTTCCCAAACACAACTTTGCGGGCCTTTGGCAAGTCCTTGTCTTTCAAATTATAGTGTTTTCTATCCTTCATCAGCTTTGCAGAGCGTAATCCCAAGCAAGGAGTAATATCACCGTCAGCAATATTTATCTCAAGGAACAAGGTTTTTAGATTAGGCATATGCTTAATGAAATCCAAACTCGGTATGGTGTTGTTCCCCCATATTTCAAGTTTTTCAAGATTTTCAAGCTCATAAAGTACTGAAAAGTCTTTGATTCTCGCACAGTTGAAAATATTTAATGATTTTAAGCTGTGTTTTATCTTGGAAAGTGTGCTGATATCTTCAAGGCATCTATTGTGGGAAATATATAGATATTGCATTTTTGTGGCTTTCTCTATTCCGGACAAGGAGAGTGTTTTTCCTCCAAGAAGTTGCAATGTATCCAATTCAGTACTGACAAAAAGATCTGTTAAATCACGAGTTGCTCCCGTAAAATCCCCAATCTTCAAAGATTTTAAGGTCTCAATACGATTGTAATTCAAGGTGCCTCTGTTAACATTGATTTTTAGACTTTCCAGTCCGTATATTTGTGAAAAATCAACCGTTCCAATGTGAGACTTTCCGCCTTCTTTATAGTATTCATTAAGGCAACAAAGATATTTAAGTTCGCGCCCATAAAGGGGAGAAAAATCATATTTATCAGGCGAATCAAAGCTTGGGTGTATGTGCAAATACTGTAAAGTTGGACAGTCGTAAAGAATATCCAGCGAAGGCATGG
The DNA here is from genome assembly GCA_045544735.1 of Eubacteriales bacterium. GTDB lineage: Bacteria > Bacillota > Clostridia > Oscillospirales > CAG-272 > CAG-390. The sequence continues at coordinate 656 of JAZPZM010000069.1, read as the reverse complement.
TGATTTTTGCTTGCATAAGACGATGTTTATTGATATACCGAACATACTCATCATATAATTCGGGACGCCATACGTGTATGGCTGCTTTTTTATCAAACGGATATATTATTGAATCAAAATCTTTTTTGATTTTATTAAACATAATATTCTCCTTCTTGACGCCGTGGCAGGCTTGCAAATACCCGTAATAAGCTTCAAAGACTTCTTGGCAGCCGTCGGGCATCGTCTCGCCTACTGTTTTTTGATTTTTATCATTATATCATGGTTTTGCGAATAATTCAAGACTCTCGTAAAGTGAATATTAATTTCATAATGCAAACGAGTGATAACCCCAATCGGCTATCACTCGTACGTTTATACTGCTTTAATTTCAATATCGCACCCCAGCGCATCCACAACCTTTAGCAATGTGTCAAGCTGCGGTACGGCTTTCTTGCCTTCCATACGTGCAATCACGGATTGTGCCAAGTGGGAAGCGTCGGCAACCTCCTTTTGCATGAGTCCCAATCCCTTGCGCTTTTTCATCAAGGTGTCAATAATCCTTGAACACTGTTCAGGCATAAAAACATAATTCCACAAATAAAAGCAACTAAAATCTTTTTCATAATATCCTACCTCCTTTTAGTGCTTCATTTATATAAGACAATATTTTTGGA
>JAZPZM010000068.1:0-3155 GCA_045544735.1 Eubacteriales bacterium | reverse complement strand
CGTTTCTTCCGCTTTTTTCCTTAACGTTTGCCGAAACGCAAACATATCACTCGCCGCAAGGCGAATATCACTGCGCCAACGGCGCAATATCACTCGCCCAAAGGGCGAATATCACTTAAAAACGCCGCAGGCGTTTTTACTTCTTCGCTTTCGATTCACAATAAACGCAACGGTACACGCCGGGGGCGACGGGCTTGAACACCTGGTCAAGCTCCTGCTCCACCTTCGTGATGCACGCGGGGTTGTGACAGCATATCTCGTTTATCAGCGCACCGTCGGGAATGGGGTGCGAGTCGGGCTCGTCTACCGCGCCGAGCAGTTTGAGTATCAGCGCCATACGCATCAGCTTGCCGTTGAGCACCTGCTTGAAATAGCACGCGCGGGGGTCGTCGTCGACCTTTACGCTTATCTCGTTTACGCGGGGCAGGGGATGAAGCACGATAAGGTCGCTCTTTGCGCTTGCGAGCTTCTCAAGCGTAAGAATATAGCTGTCCTTGAGCCTTTCGTACTCGTCGATATCCGAAAATCTCTCGCGCTGTATGCGAGTCATATAAAGCACGTCAAGCTCGGGCATTGCGTCCTCAAGGCTTTCGGTCTCGCGGTAGGGCATTCCCGCCTCGTTTATCACGCCCTTGGTAACGTAGCCGGGGACGCGAAGCTCCTCGGGGGAGATGAGAACGAGCTTTATTCCCGTGTAGCGCGACAGCGCGGCGATAAGGGAATGTACCGTTCTGCCGTATTTAAGGTCGCCGCAAAAGCCGACGGTCAGGTTATCAAGTCTGCCCTTTTCACGATGAATGGTCAGAAGGTCGGCAAGCGTCTGCGTGGGGTGGCAATGTCCGCCGTCGCCCGCGTTGATAACGGGAATGGACGCATTGTGCGCGGCAACGAGGGGCGCACCCTCGCGCGGATGGCGCATTGCGATGATGTCGGCGTAACAGCTTATGACCTTTACCGTGTCGGCAACGCTCTCGCCCTTGGATGCGGACGAGCTTCCCGCGTCGGAAAAGCCGATGACTGAGCCGCCAAGCTCAAGCATAGCCGCCTCAAAGCTGAGGCGCGTGCGCGTGGACGGCTCAAAAAAGAGCGTCGCAAGCTTCTTGCCCTTGCATTTTTCGGAGTAATTTTGGGGGTTATGCGCGATATCCTCGGCGGTGTCTATAAGGGATTGTATTTCCTCGACCGTCAGGTCGAGCGTGTCGATTACGCTTCTCATTTTGCACCGTTTACCGAAAGATAATTCTTTATTCTCTGTACGTTTTCGGCGTTCTTTTCGTCCTCCTCAAGATACTCGATGATGTCGTAAACGTCGACTACCGAGTAAACGGGGAAGCCGAATTCAGCCTCTACCTCTGCCATAGCGGACTTGCCGTCCTCGCCCTTGCCCTTTTCCTTGCGGTCGACCATTACGAAGGTGGCAACGACGCGCGCGCCCTCGAGGGAGCGCATATTTTCCATGCTCTCGCGGATAGCCGTGCCCGCGGTGATAACGTCCTCGACGATAACTATCTCGTCGCCCGCTTGGGGCTTGTAGCCTACGAAAACGCCGCCCTCGCCGTGGTCCTTTTCTTCCTTGCGGTTGAAGAAGAAGGGCAGGTCAAGTCCGTGCTTTGAAAGTGCGCAAGCGGCACTTACCGCGATCGGAATACCCTTGTACGCAGGGCCGTAAAGGACGGTCTTTTTGTTGCCGACCTTTTCAAGATAAGCCTTTGCGTAGAACTCGCCGAGCTTTGCAATCTGGTCGCCCGTCTTTATGTCGCCCGCGTTGATGAAGTAGGGTATCTTTCTGCCGCTTTTTGCGGTGAAATCACCGAATTTCAGCACTCCTGCGGACTCAAGGAACTGTATAAATTCTCTCTTGTAGCTTTCCATTTTTATATCCTCCGAAAATTAATCGCAAAATTCGCTTACGCATCTTTCGTATGCGGCAACGGGATCGGCGGCGGCGGTGATGGGTCTGCCGACGACGATGTAATCAGAGCCTATCCTCTTTGCCTCGGCGGGAGTCATAACGCGCTTCTGGTCGCCGATATCACCGTCGGCAAAGCGCACGCCGGGGGTAACGGTCAAAAAGCTTGCGCCGCATCTTGCGTGTACCTTTTCTGCCTCAAGGGGCGAGCAAACAACGCCGTCAAGACCTGCCTTTGCGGCGTTTGCGGCGTAGTGCATTACTACCTCGTCTATCTTTTCGTGAATGAGAAGGTCGTTCTCCATGCTCTCCTGATCGGTCGAGGTGAGCTGTGTTACGGCGATGAGCAGGGGGCGAGTGCCGTCGGGGCGGGTAAGTCCCTCGATCGCCGCCTCCATCATACGGACAGTACCCGACGCGTGGAGATTGCACATATCCACGTCAAGGCGGGAGAGAACTGCCATACTCTTTTTAACGGTGTTGGGGATATCGTGGAGCTTAAGGTCAAGGAATATCTTGTGTCCGCGCGCCTTTATCTCGCGCACGATGGACGGACCTTCGGCATAGTAAAGCTCCATACCTATCTTAACGTAGGGCTTTTTGCCCTTGAAATTATCAAGAAACGCAAATGTCTTTTCCGCGCTGTCAAAATCACACGCGATGATTACGTCTTTTCCCATTATTCAATCACTCCTATTATATCTTTAAGATTTTCAATTTTGTATTCGTCCATAACGCGCGGCAGGTCCTCGATTATGCGCTTGCACGCGTAGGGGTCGATAAGGTTCTGCGCACCGACCTCAACTGCGGTCGCACCCGCCATCATCATTTCGATAACGTCCTCGGCAGATGCGACTCCGCCCATTCCGATAACGGGTATCTTTACCGCGTGGGACACCTGATAGACCATTCTCACCGCCACGGGGAAAATGGCAGGGCCCGAAAAGCCGCCCATCTTGTTGGCTATCACGGGACGGCGGCGGCGCATATCCACGCGCATTCCGAGCAAGGTGTTTATAAGGCTTATGCCGTCCGCACCCGCCGCCTCGCACGCCTTGGCGATAGCGACGACGTCGGTAACGTTGGGGGAGAGCTTGACTATCACGGGCTTTTTGGTGACTGCCTTGACCGCCTTTACCACCTCTGCGGCGGCTTCTGGCGACGTGCCGAAGGACATTCCGCCGCCGTGAACGTTGGGACAGCTTACGTTGACCTCAAGCCAGCCGACCTGCTCCTCGGCGTCAAG
>JAZPZM010000067.1:0-4519 GCA_045544735.1 Eubacteriales bacterium | reverse complement strand
CCCCGCGGGAGAAACGCGCCCGCCCGTCCCCTACGACACGACGGCAAGCGTGCTTTCAAGCGACACCACCGCACCCGACACACCGCCGACCGACGAGACCACGGTAAGACCCGACACGGACGTGACCACCGCGCCCCCCGTGGTAACCACCGCGCCCGACGAGACCACGGCGCAGGTCGATATAATCACTTACGATTTTGAGGTAGTGACCGTCACCGAAAATCTCGGTTCGGGCGGCTCGTCAAAAAGCACGCGCACCCTGCGCTACCCGAAGCTGACGGGACTTTCAAACGCCGATATTCAGGAAAAGATAAACGACTCCCTTGCCTCCCTTGCGGACATCGAGTTTGATTCAAACGTCACCAACGTCGAAGAGGATATTGCCGCGGGCATCACCGTAAAATACGAGGTCACGGACACCGCGGTAACTTACCTTGGCAATAATCTTCTGTCCGTACGCTCAAGCGCAGAGGTAAAATACTCAAGCGGAAGCGGCGACAACGAGTTCGCATACTGCTATCTTTTCAATCTCAGCACGGGCAAGACCGTTTCAATGGCAAAGCTCTACTCCGACTTCGGCTCAGTAATGAATCTCTTCAAATCCGGCGAATTTACGCAGATAAGCGGGGAGGATAATATCACGGACACCGTAAGCCTTTCCGAAATGATGGAGCAGTACAAAAACTACAAGCTCTACTCCACCTACCCCGACAGCTATTTTACCCCCACCACCCTCGTTCTTATAATCGAGCTGAACGCGATGTCGGGCTACTACGCCGAGTTCTACGTTCCGCTTGATAAGGTAAACGCATATCTCAACGTCAGTCCGACGAAATAACGATAAAAGGAATAAGAAATGTCAAAACCCGTAATAGCAATAGTAGGACGTCCGAACGTAGGAAAGTCCACTCTTTTCAATAAGCTCATAGGCGAGCGACGCGCCATCGTCGAGGACACCCCCGGCGTTACGCGCGACCGCATATACGGCGAGACCGAATGGTGCGGCAGACCCCTTGTCGTCATCGACACGGGCGGTATAGAGCCTAAAACCGACGATATCATTCTCGCGCAGATGCGCGTTCAGGCGGAAATTGCCATAGAAAGCGCGGACGTTATCGTCTTTATGTGCGACGTGCGTGCAGGTCTCGTTGCCGACGACCGCGAAATCGCAGTAATGCTGAAAAAAAGCGGAAAGCCGATAATCCCCGTCGTAAACAAATGCGACAAGGTAGGTCAGACGCCGTATGAATTCTACGAATTCTACGAGCTTGGCTTTGATACCGACCCCATACCCGTTTCCTCAATTCACGGAACGGGAAGCGGTGATTTGCTTGACGCGGTCCTTGCCGCGCTCCCCGAACAGAGCGAGAACGAGGACGAGGAGGCGGGCATCAAGGTTGCCGTTATCGGCAAGCCGAATGCGGGCAAGTCCTCCATAATCAACCGAATAGTAGGCGAAAAACGCCTGATCGTTTCAAATATACCGGGCACTACGCGCGACGCGATAGACACCAAGGTCACCAACACATACGGTGAGTACACCTTTATCGACACGGCGGGCATTCGCCGCAGCGCGAAGATAAAGGACAGCGTCGAGCATTACTCGGTGCTTCGTGCGCACACCGCGGTCGACCGCGCCGACGTCTGCCTTATTATGATAGACGCCGCCGAGGGCATCACCGAGCAGGACGAGAAGATAGCGGGCATCGCTCATGAGGCGGGCCGCGCATCCATAATCGTTGTAAACAAGTGGGACAGCATTGCCGACAAGGATAATTCTACCGTTAACGATTACAACGCGAAGATACGCACAGCCCTTGCGTATATGCCATACGCGCCCATCCTTTACGTTTCCGCGCTCACAGGTCAGCGCGTGACCAATATTTTCGAGCAGATAAACTACGTTTACAATCAGAGCGTAACGAGAATATCCACGGGTATGCTCAACGACGTACTGCACGACGCTACCATCCGCGTACAGCCCCCGTCCGACAAGGGCAAGAGGCTGAAGATATACTATATGACGCAGATTTCCGTAGCTCCCCCGACCTTCGTTATCTTCTGCAACAATGCAGAGCTTTTCCATTTCTCGTATCAGCGTTATATCGAAAACTGCCTGCGCGACACCTTTGGATTCAAGGGCACGCCGATAAGGCTCATTATCCGCGAGCGAGACGAGGACAAGAAATAAGCGCACGGCGCAAGAGGAATAAGAATGTTTATAGACAGAATACAAATTTTTGTTAAGGCGGGAAACGGCGGTAACGGCGCAGTTTCCTTCCGACGCGAGAAATACGTTTCCCACGGCGGCCCTGACGGCGGCGACGGCGGAAACGGCGGAAACATAGTTTTCCGCGTTGACGAGGGCTCAAACACCCTGCTCGCCTTCCGCTACAAGCGTAAATTCATAGCCGAGGCGGGCGGAAACGGTATGGGACACAAGTGCCACGGCGCGACAGCGCCCGACGTCGTTATCGACGTGCCTCCGGGAACGCTTATCCGCGACGCCGCCACGGGCAAGATAATACACGATATGTCCGATGACGAGGGCAGAAACTTTACCGTTTGCCGCGGCGGTCGCGGCGGATGGGGCAACCGCCACTTCGCAACCGCAACTCGTCAAGTACCTATGTTTGCCAAAAACGGTATGCGCGGCGAGGAAAAGGAGCTTATCCTTGAACTGAAAATGCTTGCGGACGTGGGACTTATCGGCTTTCCGAGCGTTGGAAAATCCTCGCTCCTTTCGCGCATAAGCGCGGCAAAGCCGAAGATCGCCGACTACCACTTCACCACCCTTTCCCCCAATCTCGGCGTTGTTTCGACGGGTGAGGACGGCAAGGGCTTCGTTGCGGCGGACATCCCCGGACTTATCGAGGGCGCATCCGACGGCGCGGGGCTCGGACACGAATTTCTGCGCCACGTTGACCGTTGCAGACTGCTCCTTCACGTCGTGGACGTTGCATCTACCGAGGGCAGAGATCCCGTTGAGGATATGCAGATAATCGACCGCGAGCTTGAAAGATATTCCCCCGAGCTTGCAACGCGCCCACAGATAGTTGTGGCAAACAAGGTCGACGCGCTCGTGCGCGAGTACGTGGACGTTGACGCGTTTGAAAAGCACGTCAAGGACCTTGGCAGAGAGCTGTTCTACGTCAGCGCGGCGACGGGCGAGGGACTCAGCGCTCTCGTAAAGCGAGTGGGCGAGTGCCTTTTGGAGCTACCCGAAATCAAAATATACGAAGCGGAGTACACCGCCGAGGACGCATACGTCAGCGCGGGCAAGGAGACGACCATCCGCCGCGAGAACGATACCTTCTACGTCGAGGGCGAGTGGCTGTTTAACCTTTGCGGACAGATAAACTTCTCCAATTACGAATCCCTTAACTTCTTCCAGAAGGTACTGCGCAAGAGCGGCGTTTTCGAGGCGCTTGAGGCAAAGGGATGCGACGAGGGACACACGGTTTCCATTTACGATTTCGAATTTGATTACGTTAAGTGATTAAATATACGGCAAGGTGCAAATAATCTAAATAAAAAAGAGGTTTAACATGAATATCTGGCACGATATCGATCCCGCCCTCATCACACCCGAGGATTTTTCGGCTCTGGTGGAGATATCGAAGGGCAGTAACTGCAAATACGAGCTTGACAAGGGCACGGGACTTTTGCGTCTTGACAGGGTGCTTTACACCTCTACGCACTACCCCGCAAACTACGGCTTTATTCCGAGAACGTACGCCGACGACGGCGACCCGCTTGACGTACTCATCATCGGCTCGGAGGCGATACTTCCCATGACGCTCGTTCAGGTCTACCCCATCGGCGTTATGCGAATGATCGACGGCGGAAAACTTGACGATAAGATCATCGCTATCGCTATGTCCGACCCGAACTACAATAATATCAAGACCATCGACGAACTGCCGTCGCACATTTTCGATGAAATAATGCACTTTTTCACCGTTTACAAGCAGCTTGAAAACAAGCAGACCGCCGTCCGCGAGCTTTTCGGTCCGGACGAGGCGAAAAAGATTATTCAGGACTCCATCGACAGCTATGTTAAAAGCTTTGTGAAATGATATATTTACCTTGCGGTAAATATGATATACGCCTTCGGCGTATGATGAATGATGTATTTGCCTTCGGCAAATATTAAGGAAAAAAAGCGGAAGAAACGCGAGTTTCTTCCGCTTTTATTTTTATAAATCGCTTTTTGCTACGCAAAAAGCTACCTCAATTTGCGCCAACGGCGCAACATCATTGGGCGAAGCCCACATCAGGCAACATCATTACGGCAGAGCCGTACATCATTTGCGCCACGGCGCAACTTCATTTGAAAACGCCTACAGCGTTTTCATATACTCCTCAAGCTCGCTCTTTATCACGCTGACCTGCGGGCCGTAGACAACCTGAATACCGTTGCCGCGGCGTATGACGCCCGCCGCGCCGCTGCTCTTCAGCACCGCGTCGGTAACGAGTGCGCTATCCTTGACCGTCACGCGAAGGCGCGTAGCGCAGG
>JAZPZM010000066.1:0-5409 GCA_045544735.1 Eubacteriales bacterium | reverse complement strand
AACAAACCGTATATAAGGGTATTTGAAGATTGTATCAAAGACTGTCACCCGATACCCTATAAGCCCGGTGAACACTCAGGCGGTTATTACGAAATACGCGAAGTTGAGGTTGAAACCAAAAACGGCGCTAAAGAAACTATCGAAGTACAGATAGATTACAAGATTTGGTACAAATTCGTAGATTAAAGAAAAGGAGAAATAAAAATGAGAAACAAATTTTATATGAATGAATTTCAATATCACGACGGTGAATGTTATGTAACCTTTAATATCGTTGACCTTAACGAGCTTAAAGGTGAAATCCAAGTAGCTATCACAAGACAAGGAAAAATAAGCGTTGTTACATATCCGCTGCTTTCCGATGAAAAGGGATACTACTTTGAATACGGTTGTGAATACAAGAAGCTATCCGTAAACGACTTTGAGGAGGTAACGTAATGAATACGCCTATATGGGATTACTCGGAACTACTCGAAGAAGCAAAAGACAGAATTGAAGAAAAACTTATACTTGAAGGAGAAATCAAAAATGATGACAACAGTAAATTACAATGAGGTAAAAATCGTTATCGGCTCTTGGGGCTCATACAACGCGGGAAACTCACGCGCTATGGGCTCTAAGCTCATTACACTTTCCAACTATGATGATTGGGAAGAAATTGAAGAAGAACTGAAAAAGCAAGGCTTTCAGCTTGACGGCATCGACGAAGAATTGTTCGTACAAGACATAGAAAATCTTGACCTTGAGGGCGAGAATACCGACTATTTAAGCCCGCGCAAGCTCTTTGAAACCTTGAGGGATTCAGGCGTTTTGTATGACTCTGATAAATTCGAGGTTATGGAAGCCTTCATAGAGGTACGCAGCTATAAGGATTTTGAAGCTCTTGTCGAAGAAAACGGCGAGAGTTGGGACGATGATATCCACCTTTATAAAGGATATAGCTGGGAAGATTACGGACGCGAGCAATTCAATAACTGCGGATATGAATTTCCGGGCGATTTGGAAAACTATTTCGATTTTGCCGAATACGGAGAATCGTTCTCGTATGACGGCACTATTGAAAAATATAGCGGCGGCTTAATTGAAATTTATTAAAACAAAGGAGATAAAACAATGAAAAATCAATATCAAATCTTAAAAGACAGACAGCATAAAGAGTTTAACGCTTTCCCCTTGGGAGCAGCTTTCAGCCAAACGCAATTTACTGAAATGATGGCTAAATGGTGCTTAGAGCCTACCGACACCGATAAAATATTGCACGTCGGAGCCGGTTGCTATATTCGCAAAACGGATCGCGAAGCGTTCCACGCTTTAGTGGAAAGGCTCGAAAAAGAAAAGCAAGATGCTATTGCCGCTGATACCACCGGCGAAGGCTTTATAAAAGATATGTTTTTATATGAGCTTGCTAATCACGAATATTGCATTACATACGACCTTGAAGATACGCTTGACGCCCTTTGCCTTACAGTCGATGAAATCAACTCGGATAAAAGGCTTCTTCGTGGCTTGGAAAAAGCACTTTCGCAATATCTGAAAGACAGCAAAAATTACTAAGGAGGTAGATATGGATACCTTACTTAATCGCTTATATTACGGTCAGATAAACGAAGCCGAGAAAAATCCAAAGGTTAAGCAGACTGGTAAAGAGCTTGAAACCTATGACCTGCTTTGCAGCTCGCTTAACAAAGAGCAAATAGCGCTTTTGGATACTTGGTACAAGCAGATAGCCGACAGGTTTTCAGCACGCATTGAATTTACATTCGAGCGCGGCGTGAAGCTCGGTTTTCACCTTGCAAGAGAGATAAACAATTTTGACTTATAAGGAGGCTTATATGAAAATAAAAGAGCTTTATTCAATGAATTTCAATGACGCTTGCGAAAAGCTGGCGGAGGAAAACGACCAAATAACAACATACGAGAGCTTAAAGGACTTTGCCATTAAAAGTATCAACGAAGAACGGCTTTTCGTTGCAATACATATCCTTGAAGCTATACACAAATTCCCGGCAGATTATTACGATTATGACTACTGTATGGGGACGCTTGATACACCTACGCCGCTTTCGGTTGCTGCCGATCTCGTTGACTACTGCGAAGATACGGAGGAATAAGCTATGGCTAAAAACAAGAATAATCCCTACGGTTATAAGGTGTGTTACCGAGAAGAAGGCGCGAAAGAATACGTGCGGCACTTTATGACTTATACATACAGACAGGCGGTAAACGCAAAGGCAGGATATATACGCTTTCCACCGCGCGCCCGTGAAGATAACCATATATTGAACAAGCCCAAATGGGTGATAATCCCTATCCGATATTCAGAGGTAAAAGACGGCATCTGGCGTCAAGATCCTTTTTGATACGGACGGGGCTTTTTTACTTTATACGGAAAAATAAATACAAGGAGGAATGAACTATGACGTTGAATTTAACCGCAAAAGGTACAGAACAAGAAATACTTAAAAAGTATCTTGAAGAAAACGCAAGCGAGGTGCTTGCAGAGAAAATCAATAACGGCGTGCGTATCGTCAAAGACGGTGTTACCTTAATAAACCGTAAGACGCTTGACGGCTTTATGCGCTACGCCACCGAAGAAGCTAAAAAACAAGCCGAAAAAGGAGCGCGAAGCGCTTGCATACATAGTGACGTCGTTTTCGGCTGGGCTATCCACTACTTTGAAGAAGATAGCATCGAAGGTACGCTATATAACGAGGACGGCACAGAATACAAGGCTGCGCCTGCACCCAAGACGGAAACGGTCAAGCCCGTTGCACCCACAACAAAGGCGAAGCCGAAGGAAGAATCGCCGCAGCTTTCGCTATTCGATTTCTCCGACGATTTGACCGATACAGAGCCGTCAGAAACGCCCCCAGCGGACGACGAGGACGATGCCGAGGAAGAACCTATCACCGAGGTAAAACCCGTCGAGAAGCCCGCTATATCGCCCTTATATCAAAGATATTTGCATCATCAAGAGGAATTTCCGAATACCATCGTTGCTATGCGAGTCGGTGACTTTTTCGAGGTTTTCGGTGATGCTGCCGTTACGGTTGCACACGAGCTTGAAATGACGCTTACAAGCAGAGATTTCGGACTCCCGGAACGTGTAAAAATGGTCGGATTTCCTTTCCACGTAGAAGAAGTTTACCGCGAGAAAATCCGCACTTTTGCAAATGTCGCAATTATTGACACCGATAATATGAATTTCTATCCGCAAAGAAAGCCGTTGCCCTTTAAGGTTGACACCGAAACGGGTGAGGTTTTAGAGCCGATCGACGAGCCGGACGAGCTTGCCGCTGAAATAGAGCTTGCAAAGGCTTTTGATAAAGACGCTCTTTGCTTACTTGCGGAAATTCTTGATAATAAATTTGTAGTGAGGTAAGAAAAATGAAGATTGAGAAATTAAGACCTATACCGAAATATATCGTAGAGCGTATTAAGAAGAAAGACCGTGAGCTGCACCCTGCACAAGACGGACTTACTCGCTTTTATTCCTACCTTGCAAAGAATGACGGCGACCTGATAAAAGTTACCGTTGCCGTAAAATGCCGTTATAAGAATTGGTATTGTAAACAGGTATCCGTCCACGGTGTTCACTCGGATAGAGCCTACGTTAAAGATATGATTTTTAATTACATAGCCGGCAATATCGTAGGCTGGTACAGCGAAGGTCTGACGAAAGCGCCGAAGTGGTACGAGGACGGCGAATGGGGTTGGAACGATGATAAATACTTCAATCCCCATGCGCCTATCGTAAACTTGGAATTTCTTGCGAAATTTCCACAGTACAAATATGCCGCTTGGGAGCTTTACAAGGGCGCAGAGATTATACAGTATTTGCGTACTTATGAGCAGTATCCGCAGCTTGAATATTTGATGAAGCTCGGACTTTCGGACTTTATCAAAAGTACGCAAATTCTTGAAATGATGGGTAAAGACAAGAAATTCTGCAAATGGCTCGCGCAAAACCGTAAAGAGCTTGCAGCGAGATATTATTACGTTGCGGTTGTGCTTCAGGCATACAAGAAGGGCTGCGATCTTGCGGAGCTTCAGATATACACCGAAACGAAAAAGAATCTGCCTAAGCATAGAAGAAGAAAGGAAATCTTGGAGCTGTTCGACGGTGATGCTGAATTTTTCTACCGCTACGTTGCGAAGCACAAAGCCGGTCTTGCAATATACCTTGACTATCTTGACGCTTGCAATTATCTCGGCTTGGATATGTCGTTACCGAAGAATTACAAGCCTATCGAGTTTCAGCGTTGGCACGATATTCGCACAGACGAGTACAGAACGGCAAAGGCGATTGCCGATGAAAAGGAACGTGCGGAGCTTTACGCTAAATTCGCTGTCGTTGCCGAAAAGTATTTACCCTTACAGAGAGCGCAGGACGATGTGTATATAGCCCTTATTGCTAAGAGCCCTGCCGAGCTGATAAATGAGGGTGAAACGCTCGGTCATTGTGTCGGCAGAATGGGCTACGACCAGAAATTTGTACGTGAGGAAACGCTCATATTCTTCATACGAAGCGTAAAGCAGCCAGACGTACCGCTGATTACTATTGAATATTCGCTAAGCGCCCACAAGATACTCCAAAGCTACGGCTCAAATCATAAGAAGCCGACACCCGAAATTCACGATTACATACACAAAAAGTGGTTGCCCCACGCAAACAGAAAATTACAGGCTATTGCCGCATAAGGAGGTTTAACATTATGACAAAGTATTTCAGAGTTACAGCATACTGCAAGGAACACGATTTCAGCTTTATTATGGATACAAACGGCTTATATGAAAAGCTGTGGGAGTTATCCGCAGAGCTTATCAAAAACGGTATGTCGATTATTGAAGCGTCGAGCGAAGAAAAGTTCCTTGACGTCAATATCGAAAAGGTTTACGACGAGCCGAAGCAGATGATCTTACGAGCTACGGCTAAGGGCAAGCCGCAAACGGTTACGCATACGTTGAACGGTATTACCTATAAGGCGTTGCGAGTCGGTGAAAAGCTGTATATCCCCGACAGGTCGGAGGTGGTATAATGGATAGCGGATACAGATTTGAAAACGCCGGTATGGTTATCACCTGCATATCGTTTCACAGTATCGGCAATCAAAATGTCGGGCTTTTTCAGCGAGAAAGTGACGGAATGTATATCACGGCTCGGAATACCTCAAAGGACAAAGACGGTACATACTCTTGGGCTTGGGGACATTACTTTACGGGATATACGGACGCGCTTTTGGACTATTATAATCGAAAAGCGGATATGCTGAAATATACGGATTGACAGTTAGGGAGAGCGTAAAAAACTCTCCCTTTTTTTATGCCGGTAACAGTTTGGGAAAAGTTTGGGTTTTGTTTAGGTCGTGTCAGCAGGGCGTGTGCTTGTCTTGATACAAGAGAAAACTG
>JAZPZM010000065.1:0-11967 GCA_045544735.1 Eubacteriales bacterium | reverse complement strand
CTTCGAGCATCATATGATCACGGCAATTACCATGGCTGCGTATACCTTTACGGCATTTAGCACGGCGATCGTCAATGTCATCCGTTATCGAAAATATAATAGCCCGGTCTATTCCGCCTCCAAAGCTATCAGCTTTGCCGCTGCTTGTGTATCCATGCTCACTCTAACATCAACATTGCTCACAACCTTTAACGATGGTTCGATGGATGCACTTTCACAAAAATTTATGCTTGGTGGTGTAGGATTGGCAGTCTCAGCCGTGGTGCTTACAATGGCGATTTATATGATCGTCCAAAGCACGAAGAAAATGAAGATATTGAAAGCAAAGGAAAATAAAGATGGAGAACAATAACGAGAAGAACGGATTTACTTACACCTATTCTGCGAAAGAGCAGGCAGAGCTGAAGCGTATCCGTGAAAAATATAGTCCCGCCACCGAAGAAGAAACAAAAATGGAGCGACTTCGTCGCCTTGATGCCGGCGTAACGCAAAAGGCGCAGGCGGTATCTCTTGTATTCGGAATCATCGGTGCATTGCTACTTGGATTTGGAATGAGTATGTGTATGACAAATTTAGGAGAAATTCTTGGTTCATACAGAGATTGGGCGATTGTAATCGGCATTATAATCGGTCTTGTCGGTGGAATACTTGCAAGTCTTGCTTATCCGATGTATAACCACATTGTAAAGCGAGAAAGAGAAAAAATTGCGCCGGAAATCATTCGATTGACGGATGAATTGATGAAATAAAAACAACGATTTGCAGCCTCGGAAAAGACATTTTTTGCCGAGGCTGCTTTAATTTTTTTGCTTTAACAAAACAAAAACAAAAGACAAATATTATGCGAACATTGAACTGTTATAATCTTCACTATGATGGGAAATGTGTTTGACCCCTGTATCAATAATGGAAGTAGGAGAAAACCAATGAGAAAAATAAAAATTGTTGCAGATTCATCTTGCGATCTGTTTGAACTAAAGCATACCGAATTTGCGTGTGTACCGATGAAGGTAATTGCGGCTGAAAAAGAATTTATTGACAATGAAGCACTTGACGTAAACGAAATGGTAAATTATCTATATACGTACAATGGAAAGTCGAAATCCTCTTGTCCCAATACATCCGATTGGCTATACGCCTTTGGCGATGCTGACGATGTTTTCTGCGTTACTATTACGAGCGGTCTGTCCGGCAGCTATAATTCGGCTTGCACCGCCAAGCAGATCTATGAATCGGAAAACGAGGGAAAGCGAGTATTTGTCATTGATACGCTTTCAGCCGGTCCCGAGCTGACCTTGGTGATTGAAAAGTTGGAGGAATATATTGAACAGAATATGGCCTACGAGGAAATCTGCGAAAAAATCACGGCATATCTGAAGAAAACAGGACTTGTATTTATGCTGAAATCCTTGAAGAACTTTGCCAACAACGGCAGAGTATCTCCGATTGTTGCAAAAGCCGTTGGACTTTTGGGAATATGTATCGTAGGAAAGGCAAGCAATGAAGGAACTCTTGAACCGAAGCATAAATGCAGAGGTGAAATACGTTCTCTTGAAACGCTTGTCAACGACCTTGAGGCAGAGGGCTTTCGTTCGGGTAAGATTAGTATCGGTCACTGTCAGAATGAGTCGGCGGCTATGCGCTTAAAAGAGTTGATACTTGCCAAATTTAAAAACGCATCCATCGAGATACATAAACTCAAGGGCTTATGTAGTTTTTATGCCGAAAAAGGCGGTGTACTTGTAGGCTTTGAAAAAGCGTAACGTAGGTAGATATGATAAATATAGGAATATAAGCCTACTAAAAATTAAAAAGTATAGGAGAAAAAATGAATCAAAACGATTTTGAAAATGCGTTGATCAGACCTGCCGATATGGATCACATCAGCAATATGCTTATGAATTCGGGGGCAATGAATATGCTATTCAACCAAACAAAGAGAATGATGTGGTCGATGGTTGAATACAAGGATTTGCAGATGATATATACTTGTGCTATCAAGGAGATACAGACCAAGCTGGATATTCTCAGCACAGAGTTTAATTTGAAGCACAAACGAAATCCCATCAGCTCTATCCATACAAGGCTCAAAAGAACCGAAAGCATTATGGAAAAGCTCATATCAAATAATTTTCCCCTCACGCTTGAAAGCATAGAGAATAATATACACGATGTTGCAGGCATCCGAGTGATCTGCTCGTACATTGACGATATTTACAGCATCGCCGAGGCTCTTTTGAAACAGGATGATGTAACGCTGATTGCACGGAAGGATTACATAGAAAACCCCAAGCCTAACGGATACAGAAGCTTGCATTTGATCATCTCCGTCCCCGTCTTTTTGGCAGACACGAAAAAAGAAGTCAAGGTAGAGGTACAAATCAGAACGATTGCTATGGACTTTTGGGCGAGCCTTGAGCATCAGATCAAGTATAAACAAGATATCCCCAATCAATCCGTGGTTTGCGACGAGCTGAAGGCTTGCGCGGATGTGATTGCCGAAACCGACAGAAAGATGCTGAAGCTCCGTGAGCAGATCGAGCTTGCCGAGGATGTGCCGTCGGAGGAAGATATTTTGTTTGAGCGCTTGCGTAAGCTTGATATGCCGATTGGATAAGGAGAACATAAAAATGAGTTATATTACATTTGAAAACGTAATTAAAACATACGGCGCAGGCAGCGCGCAGATCAACGCGCTTGACGGTGTGGATTTTGAGATCAATAAAGGAGAGTTTTGTATTCTGCTTGGTTCATCGGGCGCAGGCAAAACTACGCTCCTTAATATGCTTGGCGGTATGGATACCATCACAAGCGGAAGGATAGAATTTGACGGTAAGGATGTATCCAAGCTCTCAAAGCGTGAGCTTGCGGAATACCGTCGTCATGACGTGGGATTTGTATTTCAGTTCTACAATCTGATTCCCAACCTTACGGCACTTGAAAACGTAGAGATCGCCGCACAGCTATGCAAGAATCCCATCCCTGCGGCAGAAGCTCTCTGCATGGTAGGACTGTCCGAGAGAGCCAACAATTTTCCGGCACAGCTCTCGGGTGGCGAACAGCAACGTGTGGCGATAGCACGCGCACTTGCAAAGAACCCCCGTCTGCTCCTTTGCGACGAGCCGACGGGAGCACTTGACTATGTGACGGGCAAGGCGGTCTTGAAGCTGCTCTACGACCTCAGCCGTGAGCGCGGAACAACGGTCATCATCATCACGCACAATCAGGCAATCGCGCCGATGGCAGACCGTATCATCAAGATCAAAAGCGGAAAGATTCGCTCCAATGAGATCAACGAAAATGTGATTCCGATTGACGAGATCGAGTGGTGATGCAATGAGAGCAATACTGAAAATGACGTGGCGTTCGGTCAAAACCTTTTTCGGACGCTATATGGCGCTTCTCTTGATCGTTGCAATCAGCGTGGGCTTTTTTGCGGGTCTGAAGATCACCACCGACTCCATGCTGAACACGGGAGAGATCTATCTGAATGAACAGAATTTCTACGATTACAGACTTTTCTCTACACTCGGCTTTACCGAGGACGATGTAAAAGCTTTTTCCTCTCTTGACGGTGTGGAGCTTGCGGAAGGCACGAAAAGTGCTAATGTTCTTATAGATCACGAAGATAACAAAAAAGCGGTTACGTTCATGTCTGTGACCGAAAAGATCAATTTGCCTTCCTTGGTTTCGGGAAGAATGCCGACCGCTAAAAACGAATGTCTTGCCGATTCCAAGCATTATGATGAGGATGACATCGGAACAACGGTGTATCTCTCTGTCGAGAATGATGAAAGCGTAGGCGAACAAATCGATGGCACGGAATTCATTATCGTCGGTCTTGCACAGTCTCCGCTTCACCTCGGCATTGACAGAGGAACGACCGATATCGGCAATGGCTCGGTGTTCGCATTTCTCTACGTTCACGAGGATGCTTTTTTGACCGAGGCTTATACCGAGATCAATTTGACGCTGATCGATAGCGCAGAGCTTGAACTTTACAGCGACGAATATGACGATCTCGTAAGCGACCGTAAAGCAGCCGTAACCGCGCTGTGCAAGGAGCTTGCGAGCAACCGTTATGAATCCTTGATCGAGGAAAGCGGTGTGACCGATGAGATGGCAAAAATAATGGGCTTTGAGAGCGCCGCCGCACTTCTTGAAGAACAATACGGACTTTTCGCGCCCGATACCTACGTTTTAACACGAAATGAGAACGCAGGCTACGTCAGCTTTGAGAATGATACCGCCATTGTCGGCGGTGTAGCGAATATCTTTCCCGTGTTCTTTATTCTGATTGCCTTGCTCGTTTGCATCACCACCATGACGAGAATGGTGGATGAGGAACGCACACAGATCGGCGTGCTCAAAGCAATGGGTTACTCAGGCAGCAAGATTATGGCAAAATATCTGCTCTACGCAGGAAGTGCTACCGTTATCGGCTGGGCAATCGGATTTTTCGTCTGCACGTGGGGATTACCGCAGATCTTTTGGTTTGCGTACAGCGTCCTGTACGATTTTGCATCCATGCCGTATCTGTTTAGCGGTGGACTTGCGCTTATGACACTTATCGTTTCGCTTGCCGCGATCCTTGGAGCCACCTTTATCTCTTGCCGTAAGGAACTTATATCGGTTCCTGCCAAGCTGATTCGCCCCAAGGCAACTAAGAACGGAAAACGCATTTTCCTTGAAAAGATTACGCCTCTTTGGAAACGCTTGCCCTTTCTCTCAAAGATTGTATTCCGCAATATGTTCCGCTACAAGCGCAGGCTCTTTATGATGCTGATCGGCATCGGCTGTTGTGCCGGACTTGTGGTGACAGCATTCGGTGTGCGCGATTCGATGATCAATATCGGAAGCTCACAGTTTGAGGAAATACAGAAATACGATATGGAAGCCTCCTTTGAGGACGGAAGTGAAGAAGCCGTCAAAGAAAAACTTGACGAACTCTCGGAAATTACCGAATATCTGACGGCATCCTCAAATCGAGTGGACTTGCACGGCGATAAGACCATGAATTCGGTAACGCTTATGAGCTTTGCCGATACCGAGCGTGTATCGAACTTCTGGACGCTTGCCAAGGATGGCGAAGGTCTTACGATGCCTGCAAAGGGCGAGGCTCTTATCAATACCAAGATTGCCGAAAAGCTGAGTCTGTCGGTAGGCGATAGCTTTGAAATTCAGAATGCCGATATGCAGACCTGCACGGTCAAAGTCAGCGGAATTTATGATAATTACATATACAATTATGTGATCATCAATGACGAAACCTACTCCGATGCCTTTGGCGAATGGACGGCAAACACCGCGCTGATTTCCATGACGGGCGACGATGAAGCACTCGCAGAACGGCTGACCGAGATGGACGAAATCTCAAGCGTAACCCGTCTTTCCGCAACAAAGGAAACCGTAGATAACGCACTCTCGTGTCTTAACTATATCATTTGGATCGTGGTTGGATTTTCGGGTGCTCTTGCGTTTATCGTAATTTTTAATCTGACCAATATCAATATTGCTGAGCGTAGCCGTGAGATTGCCACCGTTCAGGTACTCGGCTTCTATCCGAAGGAAACCAATAGCTACGTGCTGCGTGAAAATCTCATTTTGTCGGTAATCGCAATCTTTATCGGTCTGCCTCTTGGAACGCTGTTCCACCGAATCGTTATGAGCATGATCCTCATTGATTCCTTCGCCTTTGACATTAAGGTTACCGCAGTCAGCTATGTGCTTTCGTTGGTGTGTACCGTACTGTTTGCCGTAATCGTCAATCTGTTTATGCGTAGGCAGATAGACAAGATCAAAATGGCAGAATCACTCAAAGCTGTGGAATAAGGAAATGTGAGTGCATTTTATCAAATAGAATTATCTCAGGATAATTGTGTTGCAGATGCAAAATCCTGTTTAGGCATCTTTACATTAAAACTCTTTGAACCGATTAAGGTAATTGCATCTGACGAGCCATCCAGAGAATTACTTTGCAAGTATAGAGCAATATGCTGTTCGGTAGCAATAGTTCAAATGTTTGTGGCAAGAAAAATTTCACTCGCTATTTCAAATTGATTTCACATTTGGTTATCATAATATAGATGATGAATCGGATGTAATCGCTGATCTGAAAGCGTGTGCCGACGTTATCAGCGAAACCAACGAGAAGATGCTAAAGCTCCGCAAACGCTTGGAGGAAGCGGAGGACATTCCCACGGAGGAAGATGTTTTATTTGACCGTCTCCGCAGATTGGATATTCCTATAAATTAAAGCAATGTGCAAGTGCATATCAGACGAGGACTTACAAATGGACAATGAATTTTCATATGATGCGTTGGTCAAACGCGCCGGATTTAGAACAAAACCGAAAGCAATAGCCAAAGGCATTACTTACGCTACCGCAGGATTGGGTGCAATTTTGTTTGGGGGCGGCATACTGCTTTCGCGGTTACACCCCGAAACATTCAAAAACGGAGGTTTGACAATCGCAATCGTTGGATTGCTCATGTTAGCAATCGTTCCTCCGCTGTATCGGTTTGTTTTTAGCAAGCTGATTAAACGGCGACTTGATAAACTCATAAAACTATTAGAAGAATGACGCTGACTATCTTTTGAGAACAGCACCGAGGAATCAGTACAATGGACACTTTAGAATATAATATCGTTTTGAAAACTCCGCTCGGATATAAAGTTGGAAGAATTATCGTAGAGATCAAAGATCGCTTGATGCAAGGCGTAATTCATATATTGGGTAAGGAAGAATCCTATCAAGGATGCGTTGACGATAACGGTAACTTTGCCATTAAAGGAAAACTTCCGACCCAAACAGCAAACATTTCCTTTGAGGCAAATGGGAAAATAAGCTGTTATGCCATACATATAACTATTCCAAGCGATGATTTTACTTATGAGTTAGACGGTACATCAAGAAAATAATTTCAGGAAAAATAAGAAGGTAACATCAAAAAATAATGTTTATAGCAAGCAAGGTTCTAATTATTAACCATAATGAGGAAACAGCCAAAGAAATTCAAGCAAACTTATCGGAAGTATGCTCCGAGGTATTGTACGTTACAAGCATACAAGCCGCATTGCAGCAATTTATAAACAATGAGTTCAGCTTGATTATACTCGATGCTCATATGTCAGCCGAGGACGATCACAATCTACTGAAAGCAATGCGGAACAGCAAATCAACGCCGATTATGGTGCTGTCCTCCGAAATGAATCACGATGAACGATTACACGCTTTCAAGGCAGGTGCACACGCTTATATGGGTAAGCCTTACACGCAGGAGGAATGCGTGGCGCAGGCTCATTCCTTGATTCAGCTATACATAGACCATAATCAATCGGGCAAAGTTTGTTACACTCTCGCGTTTGGAAATGATCTTGTTATCGATCCGTCAACTCGGCAGATATTTGTCAAAGGAAAAGAAGTAAAGGCAACCAAGAAAGAGTTTGATTTGCTATTTCGCCTTGCAAGCAATCCCGGCAAGGTATTTAGCCGAGAACAGTTATACGATCATGTTTGGGATGATCAATCTGCGTTTAATGTGGATAGTGTTGTTAGAACTCATATAAGTTCTCTAAAGCAAAAATTATCCGAAGCCAACCAAGAGTACATAAAGAATGTATGGGGTGTGGGCTACCGATTCTGCAAAACAGAAGGCGACAAGTGATTATACTTGCCGCCTTAATTTCTTATAAAGTCCTTATACTTTCTTGACACTTTCTTGATTTTTTTATGTTATACTATTCTCACGCAAAAAAGTAGCCCTGTGGCTACTTTTCAGAACTATTCTTTTGCGGTGCCGTATCGAGTAAGGCTTGCGCCGTTGCTTTGATAACTTCAAGGGAGCGAGGATCGAGCCTATGTAGTTCTCGAATGATATGCTCCAGATCGGAGTCTTGTTCCTCTCTTTCGGGATAGAAGATCAAATTCGCATCGGCAGAGGACTCACGAATCATAGCAAAGAGAGTTTCGTATTTCGGTTTGTTACCTTGGTTTTCAACACGATAAACATAGCGTTTTGTTTTATCTACTTTTTTTGCAAATTCCTCAACCGTAAAACCGGATTTTTGGCGTGCTTCCTTCAGCACATCACCAAGTTTATCCGGAATGTCATTATATATATGTCCCATCAGTTCACCTCCCATAATATTATACTACTTTTATTTCACTTATGTAATGGTCTGACATTTCAATTTTTAGTGGCACAGTATGCCACCATAAATGTGACAAATTGAATAAGTATCCCCGCCGGATTAAAAAAAACGACGTCTTGGCGGTGATTCGACACGCACTCTCCCTCCAATTCAGAGTTTTTCGATTGGAGGGATTTTTTATGCGCTGGTCGCTTTCTCGGATACCGATTAAGAGCAGCGAATATGATTTTACGCAATAGGTCATATTCGCAAGGTTAAGGACAATTTCAAAAATTACTCGATTTCTTCCTTGACCTTCTGCGGCTCTGGCAATGGCACAGCAGACCACCATAATACTGAACTGAATAACAAAAATGCACTTGTGATGCGATGTGAGCGTACATCGTATGACAAGTGCATTTTTGTTTGCGAAAAATATCGCTTACCGTCTATTCGTGCGCCTCCTTGTTGGATTTTGAAATCTTACCAATCCAAATTTCAAAATTCAAACAAGGAGAATAGATATGATTATATTAAACAATGGCTCTAATGAGCAAGAAAAATTACAGAACCGCTTTACTTCATTGGTTAGTCGCTCTATGAGTAGAGCAAAAATCGACTACATAAGAAAAGAAGAATGTCGAGCACGGTTTACGTGTGTAATGGAAGACGAAAAGATGGAATTTATTCCCGATGAAACAGATTTTGTGTTAGATCTTTGTGAATCGGATGCTTTATCATACGCTTTGAGTCAGCTTGAAGAACGAGAGCGGTACGTTTTGTTCGCTCGTGTTCTTGAGGAGAGAAATTTTGAGGAAATTGCGGACAAGCTCGGACTAAAATATAAAGGTGTTACCGCGCTTTACTACCGCACCGTCGCAAAATTAAGAGAACTAATTGGAGGAAACTAAAATGATGAATTTTAAGGAATTGATTATTAGAGCAAAAAAAGGCGAAGCTGAAGCCCAGGAAAGCTTGTTAGAAATGTATCGTCCCCTGATTGCAAGGGAAGCAATCATCAATGGTATTTTTGACGAGGATCTATTTCAAGAACTTTGCTTTAAGTTCATTCATTGCATTGACAGATTTGAACTCGAAGAGCAAAATTGATGTATATTTCAAATAAAACTGCATATAATTGAAAATATACTTTGAATTATCTTGACTTTGATTCTAACTTGTGTTATAATATCATTGAATTTAACAAGGAGGTATTCAATATGGCAGTTGTTAGCAGAGAAAATATACTTTCGATTCTCACAAACTATAACCCTTGGTGGCAGAGTGGAATTGTCCCCAAGACATTCTTAAAGGATTTCAAGCGTTGCGGTTATTATTCCTGCCGCAAGACCTTAAAAAGCGATATTCGCCGCATCGTGGTGATGAGCGGTGCAAGACGTACCGGAAAGACCACGATTATATATCAAACGATTTCGGATTTGCTCGCTGAAGGAGTCAAGCCGCATAATATTCTATTCTTTACCTTTGACCACCCGGTTATCCGTGCGGCTGGTATTGATCAAGTGCTTTCCATCTACAAGGAGAACATTTCTAATGACGAGCAATTCTATCTGTTCGTGGATGAAATTCAGTTCGATAAGAATTGGACGCACTATTTGAAGATGGCATACGATATGAACCCCGAAATGAGAGCGATTGCCACGGGTTCTGCAAGTGCAGCAGTTGAGGAAGGAGTACGTGAAAGCGGTGCGGGACGTTGGACGATTATCCGCATTCCTACACTTTCGTTCTATGAGTACTGTCAGATCAAGGGCGTAGAAATGAATGCGGAGTGCGAGGATGTATTCAAGATCCATACACTCACACAGCAAGAGCAAACGCGGCTTATTATGGGACTTTCCGATTTGCAAGTGCATTTGATGCGTTATTTGCAGCTTGGCGGTTTCCCTGAGCTTGTAAAGACCGAGGACACCGTGTACGCTCAATCTCTTATTCGTGAGGACGTTATGGATCGCGCTATCAAGCACGACTTGCCGAAGCTTCACGAAATACGCAGTATTGACGAGCTTGAAAAGGTGTTCATCTACCTTTGCTATAATAGCTCAAGCGTAATTAACATTGAAGCTATGTGCAAAGAATTTGATGGGGTATCCAAGCCCACGATTGAAAAGTATATCCAATATCTTGCTGATGCGAATCTTATCAACATTAGCGAGCAGTTGAATATTCAAGGCAAGAAGGTTTTGAAGCGTAAGAACAAGATCTATATTTCCGATAGCGGTATTCGAGGTGCGGTCGTTTTGGATGCGGATATTTATACCAAGGCAACCGAGCTGGGATAT
The DNA here is from genome assembly GCA_045544735.1 of Eubacteriales bacterium. Lineage (GTDB taxonomy): Bacteria > Bacillota > Clostridia > Oscillospirales > CAG-272 > CAG-390. The sequence goes on along the minus strand of JAZPZM010000065.1, from coordinate 1,530 downwards.
GCTTTGGAAACTACGGTATTCAAGCACGTTAAGGATTACTTCACTTCGATCAACAAGTTGTATCAGGTAGGATACGTTCGTGACGGAAACGGCGCAGAGATTGACGTTGCAGTACAGTATGCAGGACAGCCCATTCAGTATATCGAAGCAAAAATGCGTAATAACTCTACAGTCAAGGACGATAACGGAATCGTGATTTACGGAATGGCAGATATTCCTGGTTATGTTATCTCTAAGAACGCTACTGATTTCGGTTTGAGTGATCGTAAGAATACTCAGCTATACCGCATTCCTGCATTCGCGTTTCTTTATCTGATTGGCAAGACACAGAAAGATAATGCTATCAAATCATTGGATATGTGATTAAAGAAGAAAAAGGCATCGGTGGAAATTCCGCCGATGCCTAATTTCATATTGCTGTTATTGAACGGATTGTTTGGCGTTGGTTTCAAGCCAATTCTTGCAATCACCCTTAAAGCCGAACTTTTCCTTCACCTCATCGGTCAGCTCGTCGGAGCGTCCCGTAGCGATAAACATATAGTGCAGCATCATTGTCCGTTCAAGACAGGTTGCCTTACGTGCACAAGTCGGGCAGGTACGCTCTTCTTTCTCATTCATCACAGCTTACCGTCCCTTCTTGCCTTGTCGAGAATGCTTTCAATCCTGGCGTGTTCTTTGGTTAGCGAATGTGCCACCTCAGAGATCGCCTCGGAGTATTCCTCGTTGCAGAAATTCTTTCCCTCAAGAGCAATCTGAACACGCATATAGATGCTCGGATCGTTGATTGCAGTCCGTTTGACCGCTTTGGGAATATCCCACGGCTCGATCTGCTCGGCTATATCCTCACGGTATTTCATACCGAGGCAGGTAGGCAGCATTTCTTTGATGAACGGCTCGGAGAGAGACAGCTCCACCTCGCTGACGTATATGTTGAAATGATTAAAACAGTATTCGTTTTTCAAATATGCTCGGAAGGAGTTTTCCTCCAACGATTCCTCAACGTACAGCTTTGTGCCTATCCACTCTGCAAGGCAACCGTCCTCTTTCTCCTGTTCGATGGCTTTCCGCATACAGATCTCCGCGTGTATCTTATCCGCATAGAGCTTTATGCTGCGGGATTTCGTCCCGTCCACAACGCTGCTCTCAATCAGGACATACACCCTCATCTTGGGTAAGGTCGTGTTCGTAAGGCGCGTGGGGATAAGCATTTCGGGTGCCATAATTACGAGGTCGAGCCTGTCGTCGTCAATCGCAAGCGGCAGATTGCATATCCAAGGCTTGTCTTTCATCAAGACGGGCTTACGGAACGTACAGTAAATGTCGGGACCTTCGTTCTCGGTCTCACGGTCATCACCGGTGCGGATTTCGCTGATTCTACCGAGCAGTCCGTATAACCCGTTCTCAATCGAATAGACTTCCTCGCCTACCATAAACAGTTTGTCCTCGTAAAAGAACATTTGACCGTATTGGTTATAGATCATTTTGTGTCGCCTCCTTTTTCCTTCTCAGCATTCTTTTGATGTTATGGCG
>JAZPZM010000064.1:0-17155 GCA_045544735.1 Eubacteriales bacterium | reverse complement strand
AACAGTTACGCGCGGGTTTTCAAGACCGCCTCGTTATGACCGCTTCGCATACCCCGCCCGAAGATCGACAAGCTCGCTTGTCAGGCGCAGGGCGTGGGTATCTTCGCCGTAAGGCGAAATAACCTTCCGTGATGCATACTGTACATTTTGGTTAGTTATTCAATTGTTTTACTTCAACCGATAGCGATAAAAACGCGCTCTCAATTTTTATTTTTGCGAGCAAAGCATTCATTTCGCAAAGCATTCATTTCGCAAGCAATATGATATCATATAAAACGCCGTTTGTCAAGCTAATTAGCTAAAAAAACGCGACAAATCGGCAAAATGGGGAAAGGGACGAAAAGTTCCTAAGGTGCGCGGAATGGAAGGGGAGAGCGTTTGGTTAACGCTTGAGCCATTCCTTCAGCTTCAAAAACGTCTCGTCGCTGATATCGTGCTCGATTCGGCAGGCATCCTCGCGCGCCACCTCGACGCTTACGCCCATTCGGCAAAGAGCCTCCGTTATTACGGTGTGCCGCTCGTATACGCGCGCGGCTATCTCCATACCCGCGTCCGTCAGGCTTATTTCGCCGTCGGGGGCGAAGACCACGTAGTCATTCTGGCGCAGATGCTTCATCGCCACGCTGACGCTTGGCTTGCTTACACCAAGGTGGTTGGCAACGTCGATGGAGCGCACGCGACCGTTAGTGTTTCCGAGGACGAGTATTGCCTCAAGATAATTTTCGGCGGATTCCTTGATCTTCATCTTTTTCCTCCCTTGGTGATTCATTGATTATAGTATAGCACAAAAGTTGCAATTTTGCAAGCGTCATTGTTTTTTTATTTTTTCGACCTATTGCGAGCGAAATTGTATCGGCGCGGTGCTATACTTTATCAAAAGGGGGTGCGATATGGAGATAAGAGAGCAGAGGATCGGATTTGAGCAAAATATGCCGCCGCTTCGACATGCGGTGATAGCCGCTACGGGATTTTTACTTTCGCTCGTTTTTCTGACATCTACGTTTCTCGGTCATTTTTTAGCAGATGCGCCGTCCGTTCCCGTCGAGTCGTCGGGACTACCCGCGGTCGTTTTGCCCGAAGATCCGCCCGCAAGCACCACAACCGAGCAAACTGTCGCTACCGACACTACCGCTGTCGACACTACGGCACCGCCGCCGATATATTACCCCGTAAGCGGCGAGGCTACGGCGAGTCTTTCGGGTAAGCTGAATTCCGATTTTGCCATTCTTATGCGCACGTCCGACGGCGCGTCCGTCGCGGAGCTTGAGGCGGACGCGAGGATGTATCCCGCGTCGATGACGAAAATAATGACGCTCATTCTCGCGTGCGAATACGTGGAAAGCGGCGCCGGCAGCCTTGACGACGAAATAGAAATAACGTGGGATATGATAAAGGGCGTTTACGACGGTGACGGATCTAATATCAGCTTGCAGATTGGCGAGGTAGTAAACGTCAAGGATATGATATACGCAACTATGCTGCCGTCCGCGTGCGACGCGGCGGCGGCGCTCGCGTGGTACGTCGGCGGTACGGAGAAGGAGTTTGCGAAGCTGATGAACGAAAAGGCGCGCGAGATAGGGATGACGGGCAGCAGCTTCAAAAATTCGTCGGGGCTTTACCACAAGGAGCATTACAGCACGGCGCGGGACGTTGCCACGATGCTGAATTACGCCCTGCAAAACCCGTTTATGCGCGAGGTGATGCAGACGGAGGAATACACCATTTCAGGCACTAAATACCACGGCAGACGCACGCTGCGAAGTACTCTTTCAAAAATGCTGTCGGGATATTCGGGCACGCAGGTGCTTCGCGGTGCGGAGATACTCGGCGGCAAGACGGGAACGCTTGACGAGGCGGGTAAATGCCTTGCTTCGTTTGCCGAAAGTGAGGACGGTGAGCTGTATATTCTCGTTACTGCCAAGGCTTCGGGAAGCCGCACGGCGGTGAGCGATGCGTACTACGTTTATTCGAATTATACGTAAAAAAACACCGCCGAGGCGTACCTGCTCTGCGGCAGGTACGCGTCGATATAAATCCGCTATCGCGGATTTTCGATATACGCAACGGCGCACAATGTGCGCCGTTGCGTTCGATATGCGCCTACGGCGCACATTGTGCGCCGCTGCGCTCGATATGCTCACTTCGTGAGCGCGGATTTATATCATATCGAGTTTGAGCGAAGCGAAAACATATCGAATTTGCCGTAAGGCAAATATATCGAGCGAAGCATATCGACAAAATTTAAATAGCTTTTGTGGACACATAAGCAGTAGTTGTCAATAAAAGAGGACGAGGAATTTTATCAATTCTTCGTCCTTTTTCTGTTGGTATGGTGCTATTCAGTTTACTACCGCTCTATAAAAGACTCGCCGAGGCGGTGTTTTTTTTACATAAGCGGAGCGAAAAGGCGCAGTATTTTTCTTCCGATACTGCGAAGCATTCCCGATTTGCAATCGGCGGCGGGTATCTCGCGCGACTTTTCAAGCGTAGTCATAAAGCTTTCCTGCGCCTCGCGCACGGCACGGCATCCGTAGAGAAGCACGCCGCACTCAAAGTGCATATAAAGGCTACGAAAATCAAGATTCGTCGTGCCGACGGTGGCGGCTTCGCCGTCGCATATCATCAGCTTTTCGTGCATAAATCCGGGGGTGTATTCAAACACTCTCACGCCCGCAGAAATAAGGTCGCTGTAATACGAGCGCGTGGTGGCGTGGACAAGTCGCTTGTCCCAGACGTGCGGCGTGATTATGCGCACGTCAACGCCGCTTTTGGCGGCGAGTATGAGCGAGGAGAGCATATTCTCGTCGATTATCAGATACGGCGTGCAGATATAAAGCGTGTTGCGCGCGCTGTTTATCAGTTGCAGATAGATGTGCTCGCCGACGTTTTCGTTATCAAGCGGACTGTCGGAGTAGGGAATGACGTAGCCGTCGTGCGCGGCGCGGAATGTGGATTTCGGGGATACGAAGCGCGAAAAATCCTCGCTCCACTCCTCCTTCGTGCCTGCTATACGCCACATACGCAGAAACATCAGCGACATATTCATCGCCGCGTCACCGTAAAGGCGCACGCCCGAATCCTTCCAATGACCGTGCTTGACTATCTCGTTTATATATTCATCCGCAAGGTTGATGCCGCCCGTGAAGGCTACCTTGCCGTCGATGGCGCATATCTTTCGGTGGTCGCGGTTGTTTTGCAAAACCGTAAGCATCGGGCGGAAGCGATTGAACACGCGGCACTCGATGCCCACCTCTCGCATACGCTTAACATAGTCGCGGGGGAGCAGGATGAAGCAACCTATATCGTCGTAGAGAAGGCGTACCGTTACGCCCGACTTGGCTTTGCGGATGAGGATTTCAAGAATAGTATCCCACATCTTGCCGTGCTCAATGATGAAGTATTCAAGGAATATATATTTTTCAGCCTTTTCAAGCTCTTTTACGAGCGCGTGGAAATAATCCTCGCCTATCGGATAGAATTTCGTTTCGGTGTTTTCAAACACACCGAAGGATGCGGCGCTTTGCAGATAGCGTAGCTGTGGGGCACGGCTTGGATATTCCGCCTCGGCGCGTGCGCGTACGTCCTCGTTTATCGGCAGAGCGCCGATGGTCTCCGCCTCGTCGATAGCGCGGCGGAATATTCGCGTGGAGGATTGCATACTGAACATAAGATAAAACAGACCGCCGAAAATAGGAACGGAGAGTATCAGTATTACCCACGTCAGCTTATACGCGCTCTTCGTCGGCGCGGCGATGATATAAAGAACGGCGGCAAGGCTTATAAGCTCAAGAAGGAGCGTAAATGCTTGCGAGATGCGGCTTCCGCTGAGTATCGCGTAGACGAGAAATCCGAACTGCAAGAGGATTATAAGTGCTACCAAAAGTCTGCGGTAGAGTAGCCGCCGAAACCATTTGTGCTTCATTTTTTATTCCTTATTTTGAATCAGGGGCGTTGCCAAAGAAGCAACACCCCTGATGTTTTAGTTTTTCTTTATTGCTCTCTGAATGAGCTTTACGATCTCGACAACGGGGATTACCGTAAGCGCAAGTCCGAGCGCGATAAGGTATTCCTTAAGGTCGATAACGGTGAATCCGAAGAGGTCGGCGAGCACGGGGATTTCAATAACGGCGGTGGTGAGCAGGAATGCAAGCACCATTGCACCGACAAGGAGAAGATTTCTGCCCTTGAGGGTGAATATCGAGCCGCGCTGTGAACGCATATTCAGCGAGTGGAAGATCTCAGCCATTGACATGGTAAGGAACGCCATGGTGATACCGTGGCTTGACTGGATGCCGAAGTGCCAAGCGGTAACGGCGGGATCCATAAGAGAACCGATGATATATGCGGCAAGGGTGAGAGCGGAAACCATAACGCCCTGATATACGAGGTCTACGCCAAGTCCGCCCGCGAAAATGCTTTCGTTATTCTTTCTGGGAGGCTGCTTCATAATGTCGCTCTCGCCGGGCTCAACGCCGAGCGCGAGGGCGGGGAAGCAGTCGGTGATAAGGTTGATCCAAAGCAGGTGGGGAGCTTCAAGAATGGTAAAGCCTATCATCTGCGCGGTGAAGATCGTAATGACCTCACTCATATTGGAGGAAAGCAGGAACTGAATAGCCTTACGGATATTGCTGTATATCTTTCTTCCTTCCTCAACCGCGTATACGATGGTGGCGAAGTTATCGTCTGCAAGCACCATATCCGCAACGTTCTTCGTTACGTCTGTACCCGTGATACCCATACCGATACCGATATCAGCGGTCTTAATGGAGGGAGCGTCGTTTACGCCGTCGCCCGTCATAGCGGTGATCATGCCCTTCTTCTTCCAAGCGGCAACGATGCGAACCTTGTGCTCGGGCTGAACGCGAGCGTATACGGAGTATTTTTCAATAGCCTTTTCAAAGTCGGCGTCGGATATCTCGTTAAGCTCTGCACCCGTGATAGCCTGAGAAGCGTCGGTGATTATGCCAAGCTCAAGAGCGATAGCAACTGCGGTGTCCTTGTGGTCTCCCGTGATCATAATGGGGCGGATACCTGCGCTGCGGCAGTCCTTGATAGCCTCAAGAACCTCGGGACGAACGGGGTCGATCATACCGCAAAGACCTGCAAAGGTAAGGTCGGTCTCAAGTGCTACGGTGTATTCGGCGGGCTCGGCGTCAAGCTTGCGGTAAGCGGCGGCAAGCACGCGGAGCGCCTTGTCAGCCATTGCCTTGTTATGCTTCATAACCTCGGCGCGAAGCTCGTCGGTGAGTGCAACTACGCCGTTTTCGGTAAGGATGGTGGTGCAACGGGCAAGAAGCTCGTCGGGCGCACCCTTGGTGTACTGCATAACGCTACCGTCAACGGTGTGAACGGTAGTCATCATCTTACGGGAGGAATCAAAGGGAACTTCGCCGATTCTGGGCTGGGATGCCTTGAGTGCAGGCTTTAGGAATTCGTGCTTGGTTGCGTAGTTCACGAGAGCGCACTCGGTAGGCTCGCCTACTGCGTTGCCTTCCTCGTCGGGCTCTGCGTCGTTACAAAGAGTCATAGCGGTTGCAAGGATTGCGCGGTCAGCGGTGTAATCCTCAATTACCGTCATCTTGTTCTGGGTGAGAGTACCCGTCTTGTCGGAGCAGATGACCTGCGTACAGCCGAGCGTTTCAACTGCGGTGAGCTTACGGATAACGGCGTTTCTCTTGGACATCTTGGTAACGCCGATGGAAAGAACGATGGTAACTACTGCGGCAAGTCCTTCGGGGATAGCGGCAACTGCAAGGCTGACGGCTACCATGAAGTTGGGAAGGATGTCAGCGGCAAAGCTGATGCTGCCCGAAGAGATAAGTCCGCGGATGATACCTACGCCGAAAATGAGGGCGGAGATACCGAGAACGAGCCAAGTAAGAATCTTGGAGAGCTGACCGAGCTTGATCTGAAGGGGAGTCTGCTCGTCCTGAACGTCGGTAAGAGCCTGAGCGATCTTGCCCATCTCGGTGTTCATACCCGTGCCGACGACTACTGCCTTTGCGCGTCCGTAAACGCAGACAGAGCCCATATATACCATATTGGAGCGGTCGCCGAGGGGAACTTCGCCGTTTTCGCCCGCAACGAGTGCGGCGGCTTGCTTGTCAACGGGAACGGATTCTCCCGTAAGGGGTGCTTCCTCGCATTTGAGGGAGTTGGATTCGATGATTCTTGCGTCTGCGGGAACTGCGTCGCCTGCCTCGAGAACGATGATGTCACCGGGAACGAGCTCCTCACTCTTAACGACGATCTGGACGCCGTCACGAATGACCTTGCTGGTTGCGGCGGTTATCTCTTGGAGCGCTTCGATAGCCTTTTCCGCCTTGCTTTCCTGAACTACGCCGAGGATGGCGTTGATCAGAACGACGACGAGAATGATACACGCGTCGGTGGGGAAGAAGCTGTGACCTGCCTGAGTTGCCTCGTAGTATTCCGTGATGGACGAAATAACTGCGGCAACGATCAGGATGATGATCATCGGGTCGGAAAGCTCTTTCAAGAATTTCGCAAACAGCGAAACCTTTTTGCCTTCCTTGAGCTTGTTGTGTCCGTGCTTTTCGAGTCTTGCTGACGCCTCTGCGGCGGAAAGTCCGTTTTCGGACGATTCCTGCTCTGCGAGGACGTCGCGGACGTCTGACAGATACTCTTTCATTGTTTTCTCCTTGATATATGTGATTTTTGTTTAACCGATTATGCCAAGTCCCTCAAGCAGTATCTTAACGCCGAGGATGACGAGTATCGAGCCGCCGAGAATTTCGGCACTCTTTTTGAATTTTTTACCGAAAGCGTGACCGATATACACGCCGACGGCGGAAAGAGCGAGGGTTATTATGCCGATTATGGCTATCTGCGAAAAGATGCCCATTGAGTTTTCGTCAGCCGACATTGAGATGGCAACGCCGACGGCAAGCGCGTCAATGCTCGTGGCTATCGCCATGGGGAGCATAGCGGCGGGGGAAAAGTCGGGTGAGCAATCGTCATCGTCGCCCCATACTGCCTCGCGTATCATATTGCCGCCGATAAGTAAGAGGAGTGCAAAGGCTATCCAATGCGTGACGCTTGAGATAAGGTCCGAAAAGCTTGCGCCGAGGTAATAGCCGATAAGCGGCATAAGTGCCTGAAAGCCGCCGAAATAAACGCCGCAGATGAGCGCGTGCGAGGGTTTTAGCTTCTGTACCGAAAGTCCCTTACAGATGGAAACCGCAAAGGCATCGGCAGAAAGTCCGAGAGCAAGAAGAAGAACGTCTGCTATACCCAAAACAAAAAACCTCCGACGTGGAAAAATTCCGCGGCAGAGGCGCATATTTACGACCTATCTGCCAACGGTGCGAACAGATAAGTCTTGTCTATTAAGGTTATGCCATGGGAAAACTCCCCAGAGTTGTTGACAAAACCACGCCCGAAGGCGTCGACTACTCCCTTACTCTGCCAATTATAGCACATTTTATTTTGAAAATCAATAGATTTTTTCTTTCTTAAAAGAAAATATGTAAAAAAACTTCAAATTTTTCCATTTTTGTGTTATAATATATAAATAAATCGAGGGGGGTGAGCGAATGGTTGGCGAACGAATAGAGAGCGTGTGCTTTACGGGGCACAGGATACTCAGCTGCGACGAGAGGGAAAAGCTTTCGCGTCTGCTTGAAACGATGCTGAAAAACCTCATCGTCAATTACGGCACGCATACCTTTATTGCGGGCGGTGCGCTTGGCTTTGACACCCTTGCGGCGGAGTGCGTACTGCGCCTTAAGCGCGAGTACCCCCAAATAAGGCTTGAGCTGATATTGCCGTGTCCCGACCAAGCAAAGCGATGGCGAAACGACGAAAAAGCCCTCTACCGCGAGATACTTGAGCGCGCAGACTCCCACACCTACGTTTCGCCGTATTATTATGACGGCTGTATGCACGAGCGCAACAGGCGTATGGTCGATTCGGCAAAGCTCTGCATGGCGTATTGCCGAAGGGGCGCGTCGGGCGGAACGGCGTATACGGTCGATTACGCGCAGATAAAGGACGTTATGGTCGTAAATTTAGCAGACCTTATAGGATAAGGAGAGAAACGATGAAAAGATTTTTGAAAGCTCTTGCCGCCGTTTTGTCGGCGGCGCTGATCTGCGCCGCGTGCGCAATTCCCGCATTTGCCGCACCGACGTACGAATATAGCGAGGTGTATAAGGCGAGCAAATATTATACCGCGCTCAAGGCTTACGAGCATACGGGCGATCTTGGCAAGGACATCGTAGGTATTGCCGAAACCCAACTTGGTTATCACGAGGGGGACAGCGACGCGGATATGGACGGCGCGAATACCAATGGAAGCAAGAATTTCGTTGAATATAACAGAATATACGGCAAGCTCGACAATAACGAGGGCAACGGCGTAAGCTACGGCTATGCTTGGTGCTGCGCCTTCGTTTCTTGGTGTCTCACCCACGCGGGCGCACCCGCGGGTAGCTTCGTCGTGGAGGTTAGCTGTCCCAGAATGATGAAGTTCTTGAGTGAAAAGGGAAGATACTTCCAATCCGAGACCGCGTTTTTGCCAAATGAGGGCGACCTTATCTTTTTTGGAAACTCCAATTCCGCGACCAATCACATAGGTATAGTAACGCGCGTCGAAAATAATAAGGTACATACTATCGAGGGAAATAAGCTTGGGCAGGTCACGAAGGCATCGTACAATTTAAACGATGACGGTATTTGCGGCTACGGCAGGATACTCATGGAGGATGGCGAGTATTTCGCTATTCAAGCCACCGACCTGTTTTTGCCGACGGGTGAGTTTTTCGCCACCGTTCCCGCGGGTGATACCGTTAAGATCGTCGAATTCTACGGCTCTACCGCACTCGTTGAGTACAAGGGGACTCAAGCGATAGCAAAAATGACCTTCCTCTTTCCTATGAATTCTCTTGCGTTTACCGTAACGTACGATACGGGTGACGGCAAGGGTGCGCCCGCAACTCAACACCGCAGACCAGGTGAGGAGCTAAAGCTTAGCGAAAAGCTCCCCACGTTCAAGGGGTACACCTTCCTTGGATGGGCTACCAAGTATGGCGGCGAGGTCGCTTATCAACCGGGCGACAAATATTCGGGGGATGAAAGCATCGTGCTTTACGCCGTGTGGCAGGCAAACAACTATACCGTGAAATTCGTAAATCCCGACGGAAGCGTTATTTCCGAGGCGGTCTATCCATACTGCGGCGAGGTCGTAGCTCCCGAAGCACCGAGTATGAAGTCCGACGGTGTAAATAAATTCGTTTTTGAAAAATGGGATATGACGGTTCAGCGATATTGCTTTGGCGACGTTACCTATACGGCGGTCTACACAAGCGTACCCTTGACCGAGGAGGAAAAGGCACAGCTTGCGGCAAGCGACAACGTCGAAGCGGGCGGCTGTTCGTCATTTAGCGCGTCGGGCGTGATAGCTGTTGCAGTGGTGGCGTTTGCTATATTTAAAAAGGAAGAGCATTGAAAAAGTAGGGGCTGTATCAGTTAGATGCAGAAGTCGTGATTTTGCCGTCGTCGGCGTACGAGGGTACGCCAGAGGGCAAAAGCGCGGCTAAAAAACACATAAAAATCGAAATCCGTTAGGATTTCTACCTTAATAAAAGACCGCTTTCTTCATCCTTTCGGACGAAGAAAACGGTTTTTTTATTTGTTTTGGTGTTTTTGTTCTGCGCTAAATGAGACAGTCCCTTTATTTAAGACGCTTCAGCGTTTGTGGGTCTACCGCGGTGCAGAGCAGAGTGGTGCATACCACGGCGATAAGTGCGTTGGGAAGCATATATCCGCCGTTGTAGGTCAGGGAATAATACCAGACAGCCACTCCCTCGGGCGCGTAGCTACCCCAGAGGATGATGCCCGAAATAAAGCTGCAAATGAAGCGAATGAGCGATACCGCGCCTGCGCCTACCGCGTAGCCCGCCGAGCGAACTGCTATTTTCTCGCTCTTCATAAATGGCTTTGCAAAAAACGATGCGCTGCCGAGCAGAGCAAAGGCAAAGAGGTAGTCAAGCAGTACGCAGGCTATTATCGACCATACCGTGTTTGCGGGAGGAACGTAAAAGCCCATTATCATCTGAACTGCGGCGTATACCGTGCCTGCTCCGAGTCCCCATTTTGAGCCGCGGCGCAACGAGAAGAATATTATCGGTATTGCCGAAATGCTGACCGAGCCACCCTGCGGCCATTTGGGAAGGGGGAGCAGGTCGAGTACGATGGCGAGCGCGACCATTATCGCGCCCTCCGCCATAGCAATAAGGTGCTTACGGCGATTTTTCTGTGTTTCTTTCATTGTCGTTTTTTCCTTTCTGATATTGAAAGATTTTTATATATGTGATCCGAAAAAAACGACAAAGCGCGCAAGGTTTTCCCAGGACACCTCGCGCGCAATTCTTTTGACTTCCTTCGCCGGTATTATCCGTGTCAGGTTCAAAGGGTTTGTCTTGGTAGACATCTCAGCCGCGCGGCACCCCTGTCATTTTATTCGGTTATTTTAGAGATTAGAAATAATAGTTTGCTTCTACCTTTTTTATACTGTATTCGGCTATGAGCGCATCGTCGATGCGGATATCCGCTGACCACGTCTTGAGCTTTTCGTCAATATATTCAAGGAAGAGAGGGGTGCGAAGATGATACTCGAAATCAACGTACGATTGCGTTTTTCCATCCCAGAAGCTAAAGAAATCATTGTTTACCGCAAGGTTGTAAGCGCCGTCGTCAAGCGGTATCTTTTGGATGATGTGCATACCGTAGTCGGTTTCTACGAGGCGATATTCGCCGTCCTCCATTTCGCAAAGCTCGTCGTACATCGTAAGGAGCGCGGCATCGCTCTTGCTTACGGACTCTGCCGAAAGATAAAATCCGTGCGTATACGCATCGTCCGAGGTGTTTTCGTCGTATTCGGAAAGCACGCTTTCAAAGGACGTTCCGTTTTTAAGCAGATCAAGTGCCTTTTGCGCCTTTTTCTTTGCGGCTTCGTTTTCTTCCTCGGTCATCTCGCGGTAGACGAACTGACCGTTCTTATCCGTAACGTACTTGCCGTCCTCGTCGACCTCTGGACAGCTGTTTATGAATATGCAGACCTGACGCATACGGACGTAGTTGGCTTTGTAGTAAGCCTCCTTGTCCGCGGGGGTTATCTGCTCCGAGCCGTTCTTTCCGAAAAGATGTTCTTGGAGCTGGGCTATCTTTTCTTCTATAATATACATTTCGCGAAGAATTTCGTAGTTTACACCATAAGCGGCAAGAACCGTGTTGAATTCCTGACGGCTACCCTCGGCAAATTGCTCGATGAGATCTTCAAGCGTAGCGTCCACGCTCTCAACCACCGAGGAAGGAAGCGAAAGTCCCAGCTCGTCGTAAAGATGGAGCGCGGCAAGATAGGTTTTGGCGTTATCCTTGACGTGCTCGGTAAACAGCTGATCGTACGTTTTGTCCGAGCCTTCGACCTTGGTATCCAAAAAGGCGTCAAGGTTTACGTACTCGTTCCTTATGGCAGAGCCGTAGCGGTGGAGCATATTTGCCTTGTAGCGCGAAAGCAAAAGCTGCAGCATATTTCCCGTTATTTCGGTACTGCCGAGACTCATTACGGGAGTTCCGAGGCTTGCGCAGGAGGCAAGCGCGGGTATCAGCATGAGTGCGCAAAGCACGAGTGCCGCAAGCCGCAAAGCGATTTTGGTCGTCCTTTTCATATCTATTCCTTTTTTATTACTGTTTCAAGATATCTTATTATACACCCTCTGCGCCGTTTTGTCCAGCATTATTTGCCGATATTTGCAGATATTTTTCGAAAAGTTCACAAAGCGTGCCTATAACGTCCTCGCTCGCGCGTAGCTTCAGCGTAATATACGGGTTTGCCGCAAGCGTCGCCCGAAGCCTTCCGCGATATACGTCGGCAAGCTCGCTCCACGTCTCCACGTCAAAATCGGCGGGGTGAATGCGAACCTCGTTTCCGTCCTGCGTTATTGCCGTCATACCGCTTGCGGAGGCGCGTGCGCGCAAGAGAGAGGCGTCAAGCAGATAGAGCGCGGGAGACGGCGGCTCGCCGTAGCGGTCGCACAGCTCGTCGTAAAGGTCCTCAACGTCACGCGCGTTTTCGATGTGGGATATTTTTTTATAAAGCGCCATCCTCTGCGCCGAGGAGGGGATATAGCTTTCGGGCAGGTATGCGTCGGTGTTGACGGTGATGGTACATTCGGTCTTTTGTTCGGGGGATTCGCCCTTTTCCTCAAGGATAGCCTCGTTGAGCAATTTTATATACATATCGTAGCCGACCTCGTCCATATGACCGTGCTGTTCCGCGCCGAGAACGCTTCCCGCGCCGCGAATTTCAAGGTCGCGCAACGCTATACCGAAGCCCGCGCCGAATTCCGTATACTCCCTTATGGCTTCAAGGCGTTTTTCGGATATTTCGGACAGCGCCCTGCCGCGCGGGAACGTGAAGTAGGCGTAGGCGCGTCTCGGCGAGCGACCGACTCTGCCGCGGAGCTGGTGGAGCTGGGAAAGCCCCATTCGGTGCGCATTTTCAACTATCAGCGTGTTGGCGTTCGGTACGTCAACGCCCGTTTCGATTATAGTAGTGCTTACGAGTATGTCTATCTCACCCACAAGCATTTCTTGCCAGATGTCCTCAAGCTGGTCTTTATCCATCTTGCCGTGCGCGGTAACTATTCGCGCGTCGGGGATAGCCTCCCGTAGCTTTGCGGCGGCGTGCTCGATGGACTCGACGAAATTGTAAAGATAAAATACCTGTCCGCCGCGGCGAAGCTCGCGCTTTATCGCATCAATAATGATAATATCGTCGTGCTCAAGCACGTAGGCCTGCACGGGCAGACGGTTGTGCGGCGCTTCGTCAAGCAAGGAAATGTCGCGTATTCCCGTCATTGCCATATTCAGCGTGCGGGGGATGGGCGTTGCGCTGAGGGATAGCACGTCGATGTTTCCCGCGCGTTGCTTTATCTTTTCCTTTTGCGCCACGCCGAAGCGTTGCTCCTCGTCAACGACGAGAAGTCCGAGGTCGCGGAATTTGATGTCCTGCGAAAGCAGGCGGTGTGTGCCGATGATAAGGTCGACGTCGCCCTTTTCGATATCCGCAATTATTTTGCGCTGCTCCTTTGGTGTGCGGAAGCGCGAAAGCATTTCCACGTTCACGGGGAAGGCGCGCATACGCGAAAGCGCAGTCTGATAGTGCTGGAGCGCAAGTATGGTGGTGGGGACGAGCAACGCCACCTGCTTGCCGTCAAGTATTGCCTTGTAAATAGCGCGGAAAGCCACCTCGGTCTTGCCGTAGCCGACGTCGCCGCAAAGCAAACGGTCCATCGGAGTCGGCTTTTCCATATCCCGCTTGATGTCGTATATGGCATCAAGCTGAGCGTCGGTCTCATCGTACTCAAACGCCGCCTCGAAATCCTTTTGGAAATCCTCGTCGGCGCTAAAGGCGTGTCCCGGACGGCGAAGCCTTTCGGCGTAAAGTGCGATAAGCTCCTTCGCCATATTTTTGAGCGTAGCCTTCGTTCTTGCTTTGGCGCGTCCCCATTCCGTGCCGCCGAATTTAGACAGCTTCAGCGTGCCGTCGTCGGCGCGTGCGCCGATGTATTTTGAGACCTTGTCAAGCTTTTCGACGGGCATAAACAGCTTGTCAGCACCCGCGTATTGAATAGTTATATAATCGTGGGTAACGCCGCCGACCTCCATCGTGGTGATGCCCATATACATACCGATACCGTGGTTTTCGTGAACGACGTAATCGCCCTCGGAAAGCTCCGCGTAGGAGAGAATCCGTTTGCTTGAGCTGTCGCGGCGCTGTGACTTGCCCTCGCGTTTTTTGCGCGCGGTAGAGCGCGCGCCCTCTGCAAGCAGAGAAATGATGGCTATGCGCGGAGAGGGAAGTTCAAACGGCCTTACGGGACAGCTCGGTATGACGGCTATACCGCCGCGGGCGATGGAGTCAAGCGTAAGAGCGGACAGCGTATCGTAGTATTTAGCGTCAAAGCCCCACTCAGAGAGAAGCCCCGCGTAGTTTTTGCCCTGCATTTCGCCCGACGTCATAAGTATAACGCGAGAGCCGCCGTCCGAAAACGAGGTCAGCTCCTCGCGCAAAAGCTCGTTGTTTTCGCCAAAGGAGACGGAATGCTTGGTTCTGAAACCGAAAAGTCCGCCCAGAGACAAGCCCGAAACACCCTGCATAAGAGAGTCGAGCAGGAGCGTGGTGCGCGCCGACTTAAAGGCTTCTATCTTTTCGACGGGCGCGGAAAATTCGGCGTACTTGCCGGCGATAAGTCCCGACTCGACTATGGCGCTCACCTCTTGGTTGCTTCGCCACGCCCACGCCTTAAGCCTTTCGCTTACTGCCGCGTTTGAACGGAAAATGCACAAGGAGAGTGAGGAAAAATAGTCAAGCAGGCAGACCTTTTCGGGATAAACGAGGCTTATATATTTGTCAATAAATCGCACCTCCGCGCCCGATGCGATCGCGGCATCTATTGCGCCAAGCTCCGCGTCAAGCTCTGCTTGCACGCGAGCGTCGGTGGATTTTTTGCGCAAAGCCGAAATAGCCTTGCCGACGTTCGCAAGGTCGGTAGGAGAGGGAAGTATTTCACGGGCGGGCGGAAGGACGACCTCGGATTGACCGAGGCTTTCCGTCACTCTTTGCGTCGTTACGTCGTAAAAGCCTATGCGGTCGACCTCGTCGCCGAAAAATTCTATTCTTACCGCGCGCACGTTGCCGTCTGACTCGGCAGACGGCATGCAAACGTCAAGTATTCCGCCGCGCAAGGCAAACTGACCTGCTCCCTCGGCAAGGGAGGTGCGGCTGTAGCCCGCCGCCGCAAGACGCTCGGCGAGGAGCGCAGGACCGCCCTCAAGCTTGTCGGAGAGCGTGATGACGGACTCCTTGAGCGAGGCGGGCGGCACGGTGTAGCCGAGAGAGGCGTCGGGAGTCGTGAGTATAACGTCTGCCTCTCCGCGCACAAGCGCCAAAAGCACCGCAAGCCGCGATTGCTCAAATTCGCGGGAGGCGGTGATGTTATGAAAATTAAGGTCTCTTGCGGGATAGAAAAGCGCGCGGATGCCGAAAGCCGAAAGAGTGTTGCGCAGAGATATGCACTCCTTTTCCTCGGCGCAGAGCATAAGGACGGGCAGAGCGCCCACTACGTCCTCAACGAGAGCCGCGCACAGCATATCGGTCGCGCCGTCGCAAAGTCCGCTTGCCATTATGGGCTTCGGGCGGCTCTTGCGCTGTGCCCTTATCGCGTCAAGAAGCTGGCGGTATTCGCCGTCGGAGCGTAAAGCATCGGTAAGTGCCGAGCGCACGGTTGGAATATTACTCATTTTTTACCTATTATATTACTTTGAATTACAATGCTGCATTGCATCGTCTATTTTGCCGTTTACTATCATCCTTACGCCGTCGGCGGCAAGCTCAAGTGCATTTTTCAGCTCCTCGATCTCCTTGTCGGTGAAGCGCGAGAGTACCCAATCCGCCATGGGCATATCGGGGTGCGGCTTTTTGCCGACTCCTACCTTTATGCGTGGGAATTTATCGCTTGACATCTGATAGATTATGTCGCGCACGCCCTTTTGTCCGCCGTCAGTACCGTCGCGGCGCACGCGGAGCTTGCCGACCTCGAAGTTTACGTCATCGCAAACGACGATTATCTTTTCGGGCGCTACCTTATAAAACGCAGCCGCCTCGCGCACCGCCTCGCCTGAGCCGTTCATTTGCGTCTGCGGAAGCATTATCAGCACGCCCTTGCCGTCTATCTGCGCCTCCGCCGTCAGCGCGTGGAAGCGCGCACGGTCGCAGCGCACGCCAAGTCTGCGCGCAAGCACGTCCATAGTCATAAAGCCCGCGTTGTGACGGGTGCGCTCGTACTCGCGCCCTGGGTTTCCAAGACCTACTATGAGGTACTCGATGGGGGCTTTGGGGGAGGGGGTGGTATTGCCCGATGATATCTTTGCGAACAGGTCAAATATATTGCTCATTTTAAAAAACCTTTCTTTTTGCAAGCAAGAACGCCTCGCCGAGAGACTCCCGCCGAGTTGCATTTTTATTTATTGAAGATATTATATACCAAAAAAACAGCCAAGTCAAGTAAATCGGGGGCGCTCGCAACGAAAAAATATGTTACTTTTGACCTAAAAATACCCGTTTGACGATAAAAAATTAAAAAAAAGTGAAAAAATCAAAAAAATTTATTTTATTTTTAATTAAAGTGTAGATATTTTGGAAAAAGTATGATATAATATCGGGTGGTAAAAAGGACATGCTCCGTTTACCTGAATAAGTTGCAAAAAAAATAATTATATCATGGAGGTACACCCCAATGGCACACAAGTATTGTTACCTTTTCACTGAAGGTAACGCAAACATGCGTGAGATCCTCGGAGGCAAGGGCGCCAACCTTGCAGAGATGACCAACATCGGTCTTCCCGTTCCCCAGGGCTTCACTATTTCTACCGAGGCTTGCACCCAGTATTATGAGGACGGCCGTCAGATCAACGACTCCATCATGGCTGAGATCATGGAGTACATCGTAAAGATGGAAGCTGTTACCGGCAAGAAGTTCGGCGATCTTGAGAACCCCCTTCTCGTTTCCGTTCGTTCCGGTGCACGCGCTTCGATGCCCGGTATGATGGATACCATCCTTAACCTCGGTCTTAACGAGGACGTTGTTGAGGTTATGGCTAAGAAGTCCGGCAATGCTCGTTGGGCATGGGACTGCTACCGCAGATTTATCCAGATGTATTCCGACGTCGTTATGGAAGTTGGAAAGAAGTACTTCGAGGAGCTCATCGATAAGATGAAAGAGGAAAAGGGCGTTAAGCAGGACGTTGAGCTTACCGCTGACGACCTCAAGACCCTCGCTAACCAGTTCAAGGCTGAGTACAAGTCCAAGCTCGGTCAGGACTTCCCCTCCGATCCCAAGGAACAGCTCATCGGCGCAGTAAAGGCCGTATTCCGTTCTTGGGACAACCCCCGCGCTAACGTATACCGTCGTGACAACGACATTCCCTACTCTTGGGGTACTGCTGTAAACGTACAGGCAATGGCATTCGGTAACATGGGCGATAACTGTGGTACCGGCGTTGCATTCACCCGCGATCCCGCTACCGGCGAGAAGAAGCTCATGGGTGAGTTCCTTACCAACGCACAGGG
>JAZPZM010000063.1:0-6213 GCA_045544735.1 Eubacteriales bacterium | reverse complement strand
GCCCATTCTTGACAGGTGATGAATTATGACAGAGAAAAAATTTCGTTGTTCGAAATGCGGAGCGATGGAAGTGATCCTCGCAGAGCAGAGCGCAGATCCCATGGACATTAATCCACCGAGATTCGTATGCCAAAAGTGTGGCAACGAATACGATGCGGATTCCGGCATTGGTGTGATCAATAATAAGACGATCAACTCCTTCCCATCTCCGTCAAATGATCTTAACGTAGATGATCCGCTTACTGAAAGGATTAAATCCAAGAGAAAGACTGATTAAGCTTTTCACATTAACCCATTGGAGGATAAAGATATGTCAGCAGAATTTGAATATGCTATGCAGCAGAAAAAGAACGGCAATGTTGATGAAGCGAAGCTTTACTTTGAAAAGGCGGGCGATAACGGATATGCTGAGGCCTACATAGAGCTTGCTAAGCTCGCTATTCCCGAAGGCGGTGAACCGTACTACAATTTCTCCAAGCTTGACGTGACTCTCTTGCCTTTGGGATATCACAAAGCCGAATTTGAATACTACAAAAAAGCCGCCGAGCTTGGTAACACCAGGGCCATGGTTTACATCGGCATCGCATATAAGCAAGGATATCCCGTAAATCTAAATTGCGATATGGCGTTTAATTATTTTGCAAATGCTACTGAATTAGGTGACGATTATCTCGCTCCCTACTATCTTGCCGAATGCTACGAAAATGCGCTCGGCACCGAGATGGACGAAAACGCAGCGGTGCTTTACTACACAATGTGTGCCGAGCACGGAAACATCCCTGCAATGCTTGCTCTTGCAAGAATTTATAAAGAGGGTCTTGGTAGTATTGAAAAGGATGAACAAAAATCTACAAGATACTTCTTTATGAGTGGTATCGGCAGAGATTAGGAGAAAGATATGAAATATCCCATTGTATTAAAATATAACTATTCTTACATAAGCTCCGGCAACTATTATAAGGAGGCTGTAAGGGAGTACTATCAGCTTTTTACGGATAGCAAGAATTTTGAAACGTTTGCCTTTGGATTCACTCCGACGGACATTCTTTTGACTGTCAAAGAAGTTTCCGAGAACGAGATCTCCTGTGAGCATACGTTCAGCATTTACTCAAAGTCTTATACCTTCTCGCACGACCGCGAGACGATCACCAACTCCTTTGTCCTCAAAAAAGGCGAGGCAATCGAGAGCAAATGCTACGATACCTATTGGAGATATGCATCCGGCGGTGAAAACGGACCGGCAACCTTGCGCGTTGAGTGGATAACCTACGATCAGTTCTATGATGAGTGTCTTGAAAGCGTAAAGGAGAGCAACAGCAATGCCATAAGATTTGCTTCTCATCTTATCAAGACCGGGGAGTACGATACCGCCTTCAAGATTCTTGATGCGGCAGATGAAGAATGCTATGAGCTTGGGCTTTGCTACGAGATGGGCTACGGCACGGAGATCGATCTTGACCGCGCGCTGAACATTTATTTAAAACAGAGATTGAACGGCTACGCCGATCAAGGAATCGAAAGAATCGTCGAAAAGCTTGAAAACAAGAAGATCAAGCTCGATTCGGTAAAGAAGACAGTCATTCTTGAAAGGTTCGGTCAATACAAGGCGGCGTATTCCAATGCCAAGATCCCGAGAGAGCTTGGTGACAACGATCCTTCCGACCTTCGTAGAAACGTTGAACTTAGTATTATTTGGTTCTTGACGCTCGGACGTCCGTATAACGATCCTATGAGTTATATCGCACCACCGACGTCGCACACGACTCGCCACCTTGCAGAATACTATGACCTTGTGAACGGCGTTCCCGAGAACGAACGTAAGGTATATTACAAAAGGTGGGAGGAGCGCGACGAATACGAAGGCGGAACAAATACCAAGGAGCGCTTCTACGAAGAAAATATCATCGAAACGCTTCGTGCCGAGGCGGAAAAGGGGGATATCATCGCACAGGCGGTGCTTGCCATTCAGTATTACGATAAAGTTGATGATCATGCTCATTTTGCAGAGCTGCTTGACGGATGTAAAAAAGAGGAAAAGGGTCTTGGATACTACTTCCTCGGTCTTTATTATAATTACGCAGCCCAAAAAGCAGAAACTGAGCAGGACTGCCTTGCAAACACCGAAAAGGCGCTCAGCTTCTTCGAACGCTCGCTAAACAAGGATTTTCATCTCGCCGTTGCACCGCTTGCGGATGAGATCGTGAAGGAGAACCCACAGCTCGCGCTTGAAATCCTTCAAAAACATGAGCCGTACATTCCGTATATTCAATATAGTTTCACTGAAAAATACTACGACATACTTGAAAAGTTGAGAGGTTGATTACCGTGAAGGATGATATAAAAAACAATATCATCGGCTTTTCGATTTATAATCAATACACCGTTGGTGATACAATTCTTGGGATAGCATCAGGTCTTTGTAAAAAGTACGGATGGAGCACCGAAGATATCAAGAGTGGCTCAATCGGCAAAAGAAAAGCCTTTGAGTACACGATCAAGGCGGCAACAGAATGTAAAGACGTTTATGCCATTGCGACGGTGTTATTCTTGAAGGAATACTCCTCCGAAACAGAAAACGTCGGATACTGTATCACGAATGAAGCATTGCTCATCGAAATGATCGAGATATTGGAGAGCATCGAGGATAAGGACGAATTTGTGTGCTTCCTTTTGGGAAGGGCGAATTTCAGCGGTCGTGGAGCCGAGCTTGATTTTGAAAAAGTGCTGTACTATTTCGATCGGGCAGCAAAGGGCGGGATCGAAATTGCAATGCTGTTCTACCATGAGGTTAAAGGCGAATTTGATGCGATTTTCAACCTTGCAGAAAGGCTTGCCCGGCAGTATCCAGACAGTCATATCATCAAGTTCTATCTTGCTCACTGCTGCTATCACGGATACGGAACAGAAAAGAACTATGAAAAAGTCGTGGAGCTCGTAGGATATACGGCAGAAACGGAAACCTGCAACAATGACCCCATAGATTACTATTTCCTTGCAAGCAGATATCTTCTCGGTCTTTGCTATTTCCACGGATACGCAGTAGAAAAGGATCTTCGCAGGGCTCAAGAGCTCTTCCATTGTTCGGGAGCAAGCTACAATCCCGAGGCGTGGTACACAGAAGCGATTACGATGCTCCTGTCGGATAAAGATAAGGATCCAACATACATCTGGCACCTGCTTGAGAAAAGCGCTCTCAGAGGTTGTCTGCCCGCAGCAAGAAAGGTAATGCTTTGTTTGCGCGTAGGGTACGGTGTTGAGCCCGACAAAGAGCTGTATACGCAGTACGCAGACTACTATGATCACGAAAAGGAAACGGGTGAAACCGTTTCCGATCTTGGTTACGAAGCAGACCACTGCGATTTGATTGATCGCAAAAAGAAAGTCATAAAAGATGATGAGATCGATTAGGAGGAAAAGGTAATGGAAACCAAAAGAAACTACAAGTACGATCCTGTTGAGGATACACCCGAATACCAGGCGATCAAGGACGAGCTTGAGGCGAAGATCCTTGAAAGAATGGGGGGCGAGATGACTCGTGGCAATGCCTATATGTATGCCGGACTAAAAAAGGAAATCTTAAAAAAGGACTACGGGATTGATTGGAAGTCGCCCCAGGAACTCAATCCGAGGATCAAATTTAACTGATATGAAGCTTACATATACATACACAGTACACGGCTTTTCTGGCGGCAGAATGCTATCAAACACCGTATCCGGCGAATGGGAGTTTGAAGCCCTATGCATAGGAAAAGAACTTGATACCCCAAATAGCGAAGTGAAACTGACTGTAATTCAAAAAACGAGCGATATCGTTACGATACATGCAAAGTATCGCGCAAATGAAAAAACAATGACCGTCTCTCTTTCAAATGAAGAAACATTCAAAGACGAGGCGAACGCTTACGGTTTCTCGTATGCATTTACAGTGAAGGAGTGATGAAATGGAACGAAACACAAAGTATCCACACCTTAATACTTATCGGGATGTAACGCCCGCGATCGATGAAGCAATCAAAACGCTTGATTTTATGTTTGACTACCAAAAGACATACTTTGCTGTTCAGCGTGAGCTTAAGACCGCACTCTTTCGACTCACCGATGAAAGATTCTTGGAGAGGATCAAACAAGAAAACAACGAGACGCTTCTTCGTGAGGTAGAGAAAATTGCCCCTTATAAGGATGTCATCATGAAACTAAGTGATGATATTAATATCTTTGAGGCAGAAAGCAAAAAACTCCTTGAAGCAATCATTGCTTCAGGAAAGATAGTAGGCGAAGAATTTGATGCTATTTATCCCTACTTTTATAATCTTGCTGTGGACAATACTTCTAACGATCACATCCCAACCGAGCTTGTGTTTTTCTTCGGAGAGGATACAAGAGAAAAGTGCAGCACATTGCCCGATGAAGAGTATGCGGTTCTCTGTTATTTGCTTATAAAGATAAAATCCAAATGCAGATATTTCTTTGCATATCCCCACCTTGCAGATGAGCTGGTTTTGCTGGCAGATGCATCGAAGGATATGCCGTATAGAGCCCGAGAGAATTTTTATCTTGAAGCCGCCGATTATTATGACAGGGCGCGCCAAAGAGATAAGGCGATGACCTGCTATAAAAAAGCGGCTACGATCGCCAAGGATAACGGCGATACCCAAGATTCTGCTCAGGCTATGAGGAAGTATTACCGAATGAATCAGTTATTCCCCAAAGCGATGCAGGTAAAGGTTGACGAGGATGAGATCAAAAAGGAATACGGCAAGTATGCGCACATTGTACTTGAAGGTATCCGAGAGAAAAGCTTAAAGGTCGATCCCGTTGAATTTACCGAGGGCTTTGCCGAAAAGCTCCAAGAGGTTATGTGGAAGGTCGAAGCGGCGATCGATAAGGAAGGCGACTTCCACAGCGGTTATCAGCGCTGGCAGCTGATGGAGCAATATTTTGGCGAAATGAAGATACGTTGGAGAAATCCAAAGCAGATGAACCCCGACATGATGTTCGACTAAGAAAAAACTAAAACTTAGAAACAAGGAGATTGATAAAATGGAAAGCAAGAAATTTGTTAAGGTTATAGGCAAACAGGTAGAAAAGAACGGAACCGTAGTGGCAGAGGCAACCGCTGTTGTGCCCTATAAAAAAGGCGAACACGTAAGCCTTCCTGCTGTTGCCCCCTTTAACACGAACGTATGGCTCGACGGTGACACCGGATACAATATGACGTCCCTTGGATTTACCGAAAACGGTAAGGTTGACTATTTTTACGGTCATTATTATGATTTTATTGACGGCAAAGCTCACGCAGAGTGCGAGATCAAGGGCTGCAATATGGTATTCGACTTTGAATTGATCGACCTTGCCAAAAACGCCGATTATGCAATCGCAATGAAGGTAAGAAAGGTCGAGGCAGATGAAAAAATCGACGAGAGCTGTAGCAAGTTCTTTGGAAGACCTTGTCTGCCCGAGTCGATGGGAGAGCCCTATCCCGATGATGGCGTATTCTTTGCACAGATCCGGTGCTCCGATATCAAGGATCTTGATCCCGAATGCAGACTGCCTCACGAGGGTTATCTGTATTTCTTCCTCGATGCCGAAATGTATCCTTCAAATGACCTTTATATGATGGTGGATCATACTACTGATGAGCTGAAGGTAGTTATCGACGATTACAACGAGTGCTGCAATATCAAGGGACTCACCGATACCTACGTTATCACCTTTGAAAAGGTTGATGCCGGATACGAGGGCACTAAACTTCTCGGTTATCCCAGCAATGACGTGGATGATAGTGATGACAGAAGTGGTCTGCTTCTCCAGTACGATCCGCTGGACTTTGACGTTCCGTTTCTTTCCACACTTGACGGATATGCTTTCGTGTTCTTTGGTGATGATGAGGAGGATAAATTCAGCGGCGTAGATTACGTTGTTTGGGGATCATAATTTCCAAATTCACAATAAAGTGAAAGGAGAGTGACATATGGCAATACACTACTGTCGCCATTGCGGAGCAATCATTCCGTATGGTAACTCAAACTGCTGCCACAATTGTGCGCAGAAACGAGCTGATGAACAACGATGGCGAGAGTCGAGCAAAGAAGTTCGCCCAAATGCTGCGGGAGCTGAGCTGCTTAAGGCGTTAGCCAAGCCTCTGCTGAAACTTCTGAAAATCTTTGGCGTATTTCTTATAATCAGTGCTGTCATATGGGTGATACTCTTCTT
>JAZPZM010000062.1:0-2357 GCA_045544735.1 Eubacteriales bacterium | reverse complement strand
ACAGATTATGAGCTTCAAGAAAGAAAAGTACCACATTGTACGCCTTGATCTTGACGGCACCGAAGCGGTAAGCGCGAGGATCTCCGACACAGAAAAAGCGGAAGAACTCAAAAACGCTTGCCGAGCTTCCAGTGCGGATTGTGTATCGGTCAGCCGAGAGAAAAAGACCGCCCTGCCGCCCAAGCTCTTTGACCTTACCACCTTACAGCGAGAAGCAAACAAACTCTACGGCTACACGGCAAAGCAGACCCTTGATCTCGCGCAAACTCTCTATGAAAAGCGTCTGCTTACATATCCGAGAACGGACAGCACCTATCTCACCGAGGATATGAGCGAAACGGCGGCAAGCGTCGCCACTTTGCTCGCGGTCAAGCTCCCGTTTATGAACGGCGCGGATTTTACCGCCGATCTCTCCCGTGTGCTTGACAGTAAAAAGGTATCAGACCACCACGCGATCATTCCCACAACCGAGCTTGAAAAGACCGAGCTTTCTGCACTTCCCGAAACCGAGCGCAACATCTTATCTCTTGTCGGTGCGCGTCTGCTGTTCGCGGCCGCCGCACCGCACGTTTACGAAACGGTAAAAGCTATCTTCTGTTGTGCCGATACAGAGTTTACAGCAACGGGAAAGACGGTACTTTGCGGCGGTTGGAAAGAGCTTGAACGACGCTACCGCGCAACGCTCAAACAGAAGCCCGACGACGAGGACGGCGACCTTTCCGCGCTCACCCTTACCGAGGGACAGAGCTATGATAACCCCGCCGCGAGCGTTACCGAGCATACCACAACACCCCCGAAATCCCATACCGAAGATACATTGCTTTCGGCTATGGAACGGGCGGGCAACGAGGACACCGACGCTGACGCAGACGTGTTTATTTGCGGTATTGAGGATATGACACGGGAGCTTGTAAAAACATATCCTTTCCTCTCCGACAAGGACAAAGCCCTTTTCAAAGAGGAAAAGCCCATTGTCGGTAAGTGTCCCCGTTGCGGTGAAAACGTCTTTGAGGGCAAGAAAAACTATTACTGCTCAAACAGAGATTGCGCCTTTGTGATGTGGAAAAATGACCGTTTCTTTGAGGAACGCAAGGTGAAGTTTACCCCGAAAATTGCCGCCGAGTTATTGGAGGACGGCAAGGCGAAAGTCAAAAAGCTGTATTCTCACAAGACGGGCAAAACCTACGACGGAACGGTGCTACTCTCCGACACGGGCGGTAAATACGTCAACTACCGCATAGAGAAAACGAGGTAAGAAAAGAAACGTAGCAAGCATAGGAAAGGGGTACCCCCTTCCGTAAAAATACCCGTTTTGCAACGAGCGCAGAACGGGTATTTTGCTTGTTGGGATATTCCCAAACCCTTATATAAAAACAGCGAAAGGAGCATTTTATGGACGAAACCTTTGCAATTCTGATTGACAGTAAAACCCGCTTTGAAACGGGTACGGCGGGCGGCTTTTGGCTTGATATGCCCGCTACAAAAGAACAGCTACACGCGGCTATGGAAAGTGTCGGGATTACGGCAAATAACCCGCAGGACTTTTTCATTCGCGGGTATATGGATAACGAACAAAATCACATAGCTTTGCCGCACGATCTTGTTTGTGCGGCAGACGTTGACGAGCTTAATTTTCTCGCGGCGCGGCTTGCCGAGCTTGACCCCGCAGAGATCGAAATGCTCAATGCCGCCGTACAGAGCAAAATGGGCTTTGAGAACGTCGGGCAGATCATTGACTTTACCTATAACACAGACTTTTTTGTTCACATTCCCGAAGCGCACACAGCGCGGGAGCTTGGCGACTATTATCTGAACAAATCGGGTGCGGTGCAAATGCCCGAAGAATGGAAAGGCGGGATTGACCTTGCTATGTTCGGACAACACGCCGCCGAACGCGAGGACGGTGCGTTTACGCAGTACGGATATATCACCAAAAGCGGCGACGAGTGGGAGCGTCATTTTGAGGGGCGCGACGTTCCCGAAGAATACCGTATTATGAGCTATCCGCAACCGGCACGACTTGACCCCGAAAAGGTGGAATTTGATACGATTGCCACAAGGCAAGCGGCTGTCCTTACGGCAGAGCCGCCCGAAGCTATCCCCGTAAAACCGATCATTCCGACGGCGACAGACCCGAACGGAAAGCTGAAAGAGATTACCGACCGCTTGGAACAAGGTATTGCCGACCTTTTCAATAGCGAGCGTTTCAAAGAATACCTAAACGTAATGTCGAAATTCCACAATTACAGCTTTAACAATACGGTGCTGATTGCCTTGCAGAAGCCCGACGCTTCACTTGTTATGGGCTTTAACGCTTGGAAAGGAAAAGGCATTGAAAGAAACGTCAAAAAGGGCGA
>JAZPZM010000061.1:0-13966 GCA_045544735.1 Eubacteriales bacterium | reverse complement strand
ATCATTACGGCGTAGCCGTACATCATTTGCGCCGCAGGCGCAAAAGCATCCTTATACGCGCCGTTAGGTCTTTGAAGGCACGTATTCGGGTGCTTTTTTAAGGAGTTAATTATGAAAAATCAAAAAATCTTACGCTATTTCACGCCGTTTGAGTACCTTCTATGGCTCGGCTCGATAGCACTCATCACCGCCGCCTTCATCTTCTTCGACCGCGAGAGCTACCTGACGCTTGCTGCCTCGATCGTCGGCGTGACCTCGCTCATCTTTTGCGCCAAGGGCAACCCCGTAGGGCAAGTCCTTATGATAATTTTCAGCGTGCTGTACGGCGTTATCTCATTTTCCTTTTCCTATTACGGCGAGATGATAACCTACCTCGGAATGACCTTGCCGATGGCGGTCTTTGCCTTGATATCGTGGCTTCGCAACCCCTACGGCGGCTCGCGAGCCGAGGTCAAGGTGAACTCCATAAGCCGCCGCGAGGTCGCGCTCACCCTCGTTGCCGCCGCCGCGGTAACGGCGATATTTTACTTTATTTTGAAGTATTTCAATACCGCAAACCTGCTCCCCAGCACCGTTTCGGTGACCACGAGCTTCCTCGGCGCGTACCTGACGTTCAGGCGAAGCCCGTATTTCGCGCTCGGCTACGCTTGCAACGACCTTGTCCTTATCGTCCTTTGGGTGCTTGCAAGCCTTAGCGAGCCGCGCTATATCTCGGTGGTGGTGTGCTTCGTGGCGTTTTTGGCAAACGACCTTTACGGCTTTGCAAGCTGGCAGAAGATGAAGAAGCGCCAAGGGGCAAATTGAACGCTTGCGTTCACAAGAAACGGCAAAAATATTCATATTTTCCTTGCATTTTTATTCATTATGTGATATAATGGATATTAACACTTTAGCGTACTAAAATATTTAGGAGGATTTTTATGGAACTTCTCGCATTTGTACTTTACTTTGCGCTCATCCTCGGCGTTGGTCTGTTCTTCTTCTTCCGCTCCAAGAGTGGCGGCGAAAAGGAATACTTCCTCGGCGGCAGAGCGATGGGACCTTGGGTAACCGCTATGAGCGCGCAGGCGTCCGATATGTCGGGCTGGCTTCTTATGGGCTTCCCCGGAAGCATTCTTGCCTTCGGTATGGGCAAGGTGTGGATAGGTATCGGTCTTGCACTCGGTACTGCCGCTAACTGGATTTTCGTCGCAAAGCGTCTGCGCCGCTTCTCGCGCGCGTCGGGCGACTCCATCACGCTTCCGCAGTACCTGACCAACCGCTTTGCTTCGCAAAGCTCCGTGCTTAAGATAGTTTGCGCGGTAATTTTCCTTGTAAGCTTTACGGTATACGTTTCTTCCGCATTCGTTGCGGGCAAGAACGTTATGACCGCCGTAATTCCCGAGCTTGCCGACTCGCCCATGCTCGCCATGGCAATTTTTGCAGTATTCATCCTGCTTTACACCTTCCTTGGCGGCTATAAGGCTGTTTGCTGGACGGACTTCTTCCAGGGTATACTTATGCTCATCGCCCTGCTCGCAGTTCCGATCATTATGACGACGGGCAATTTTGACGCTTCCTACAGCGGCGCGTTTGCCGACGGCATCACCGCGTTTGGCACTAATCCCTTCGCGGCAAGCTGGCAGGACATCGTTTCGGGACTCGCTTGGGGACTTGGTTACTTCGGTATGCCCCACATCATCGTGCGCTTTATGGCTATAAAGAAGCCCTCGATGGTAAAGAAATCCGCGACCGTAGCTATCATCTGGGTAGTTATCACGCTCGGCGCGGCTATCGCTATCGCTATTCTCGGCAGAACCTTCCTGCTTGGTGACGGCACTTCCCTTTCCGCGCTTCTGCTTCCCGCGGGCGCACAGCAGGATATCTTTATCACCGTCGTTCTTGACGTCTTCCCCGCCTTCATCGCGGGCATTCTCCTTGCCGCTATCGTTGCCGCCGCTATGTCCACGGCTGATTCCCAGCTTCTCGTAGCGTCCTCGGCATTCACGAGCGATATCTACAAGCCCATCATCCGCAAGAACAAGACCACCGACAAGGAAATTCTTTGGGTGGGAAGAATAGTAGTTCTTATCGTTGCCGTCGTCGGCTTTATCATCGCCGCAAGCGGAATAAACAACGCCGACAGCTGGGCAAACAGCATTATGAGTATGGTTGAAAACGCTTGGGGACTCTTCGGCGCGTCCTTTGGTCCCGTCGTTATCCTCTCGCTCTTCTGGCGCAGATTTAACTACGCGGGCGCGTGCGCGGGTATCATCACGGGCGCGGCAGTTGACGTTTTCTGGCTGCTCACCTGCACGAACACCATCATAAAGAACCCCCTTATCGGTGTTACGGGCGTTTACGAGGTGCTTCCCGGCTTCGTTGCGGGACTTATCGCCGCCGTCGTCGTTTCGCTCGCGACCAAAGCTCCCTCATCCGAGGTCGACGCTATCTTCGCGTCCGCGACCGACGAGAGCATAGACGACTAAAAAGTTAAAACGCGAGGGCGTTTTAACAGTGAAATACGCCTGCGGCGTGTGAAATACGGCTTCGCCGCGTGAAATATTTGCCCTATGGGCAAATGTGAAATATTTTGCTTCGCAAAATGTTAAGGAAAAAAGCGGAAGAAACGCAGTTTCTTCCGCTTTTATTTATGCTTTTTGCTACGCAAAAAGCTACCTTCATTGCGCCATAGGCGCAACATCATTGGGCGTAAGCCCACATCATTTGCCGAAGGCAACATCATTACGGCGTAGCCGTACATCATTTGCGCCGCAGGCGCAAAGTCAAGTGAAAACACCCAAGGTGTTTTCACTTGACTTTTTCCCTTTTTTATGCTATTCTGTATAAGGAAAAGTTTTCATCGCAAATACATCATCGGAGGTAGCTATGCAAAGGTCTGTATATTCTGATTTTCTCTGCCGCGCCGACGCTTTCGTGTCGCGCTGTATGGGCGAGTACCGCCCCGTGCGCTTCTCGCAAAGCAAGGTCATACACGATTGCGTTTGGGGAACGGTTATGTTCTACCCGTGGGAGCTGACCGTAATCGACTCCCCCCTGCTCCAACGCCTGCGCCGCATAAATCAGCTCGGTCTTGCCATGCTCACCTACCCCTCGGCGCACCACAGCCGCTTTGAGCATACGCTCGGCGTGGTCGCCGTCGTATCAAAGATGATATCGAGCGTCAACCGCGAGGATAACGCGCTCGGCACGGACACAAAAAATCCCCTTTCCGCCGCCGACGTGCGCAGACTGCGTCTCGCCGCGCTCTTACACGACGTGGGACATTGCTTTTTCTCGCATCTTTCCGAGTCCATTTACGGCGCGTACCCCGAAACCGCCGCGCTTAAAGCCGAGATCGAGGATTTTTCGGGCGCACAGCCGCACGAAATGTTCGCGTACATAATCATAAATACCCCTACCTTCCGCCGCTTTTTTGCCGAGTCGGGCTATCCCTTTGACGGCGAAGACCCCGACCTCATCCTTTCCGACGTGGCAAAAATGATAGTCGGCGCGCCCATCGAGGTGCGCGGCGGCGTGCGCCCCGCCTACCTTACCGAGATGATAAACGGTCAGTTCGACGCGGACGCGCTTGACTACCTGCGCCGCGACAGCTACGCCACGGGACTTGCCCTGACGTACCACATCGACCGCTTCCTTTATAAGCTCCGCATTGCCGACCGAATGGGCGAGGACGGCATTCCCGAGCGCCACCTGACCGTGCCCGTTTCGGGCATTTCCACCGTCGAGGAAATGGTTTTCTCAAAGCTGATGCTCACGCGCTACATTTATCAGCACCAGAAGGTGCTTGCCGTCGAGTCGATGATGAGCGACCTCGTTGACGGTATGCGCCGCGGCGGCAAGCTCGCCCACCCCTGCGATTTCCTTGAATTTACCGACAACGACATATTCTCCCTCGGCACGCCGCACGACAGCGCGATGCGCCCCGCCGCCGCCGAGTGGAAGGTCTCCGACCATTCCGACGTTACCGTCGGTGACCTTGCCCGAAGCATCAGCCTTCGCCGCGTGCCGAAAAAGGCGATCGTGCTGAACATCGGCAACGTCGAGATGATCGACGGCGAGCGCACCTTTGGCGCGGACGCACTTGCCGCAAAACTGCGCTCCATTGAGGGCTTGCGCGAAAAAATAAGCGACGAGGCGGCACGCCTTGCCGAAAAAGCGGGACTTCCCATCCCCGAACTTTACGACGTTTGCGTCGCCGTACCGAAGGTCAATATGGCAAAGAATTTCTCGCGCACGCCCGTGCTGACCTACGACGGAAGCTTCATTCCGATGGCGGACGCCGTCGACCTTAACGATTGGGCGGCTTCGTTTGGCGCAAATTCCTACAACGCGTACGTTTTCGCGCGCCCCGAAATGCTCCCCGCCGTCAGCCTTGCCGCGATTTCCGTGCTTGAACGCTGCGGAATAGTATGTCTGCGCGACAGAATTTTTTCAGGCCTTAAGGAATCCGCCGTCATCGAGGAAACGGCAAAAAGGCTTGGCATCAAGTTTAACGAGATAAGGAACTACATCTGATGAGAAACACGCCGCTTGCCGAGCTTATCCGCCCGCAAAGCTTTGCCGATATGGTCGGTCAGCCCCACCTTTTTGGTGAGCGTGGCGCTCTGCGCCGCCTTTGCGAGTCGGGCAGAATAACGAATATGATATTCTTCGGCGCGCCCGGAACGGGCAAGACCACCGCCGCCGCGCTCGTCGCAAAATACTCCGATATGAGCTTTTACCGCCTGAACGCCACCACCGCGACGCTTTCCGACGTCAAGGAGGTGCTTTCCGACACGGCAAACGTGTTCGGTCAGCGCGGAATTCTCCTGTATCTTGACGAGATACAGTATTTCAACCGCAAGCAACAGCAATCTCTGCTTGAATACATCGAGGACGGCAGAGTCACTCTCATCGCCTCGACCACCGAAAACCCGCATTTTTGTCTGCACAACGCGCTCATCTCGCGCTCCACGCTCTTTGAGTTCAAAAGCGTCGCGCCCGATGAGATAGCACGCGCTTTGCGCCGTGCGCTCGCGTATTTGAACGGCGAAACCAACCGCCAAAAGACCGTGGACGATGCACTTCTCGTGCAAATAGGCAAGCGCACGGGCGGCGACGTGCGCCGCGCGGTACTGCTTTTTGAAAATGCGTACTACAACGCCGACGGCGACGAGATAACCGAGGGCGACGTAACGCCGTTTGACAGCGGAATTTCCAACTATTCCGACGACTCGCACTACGACCTGCTCTCCGCTCTGCAAAAATCCATTCGCGGCTCTGACCCCGACGCGACGGCGTTTTATCTGTGCCGTCTGCTTGAGGCGGGCGAGCTTTTGTCCGTCTGCCGCCGCCTGCAGGTGATAGCGTCCGAGGACGTGGGGCTTGCGTATCCCCTTGCGGCGACGGTAACGCACTCCTGCTGTGAGTCGGCGCGTCAGCTCGGAATGCCCGAGGCGCGTATCCCGCTTGTGAACGCCGCCATCCTCCTTGCCACCGCGCCGAAATCAAACTCGGCGTACTCGGCGTACGCCGCCGCCCTTGCGGACGTGGAAAAGGGGCTCGGCAACACGCCGCCCACACACCTGCAAGCGCCGCTTTACAAGGGATACAAATATCCGCACGAATACAAAAACCACTACTTGAAGCAACAATACCTGCCCGACGATATAGCAAGCCGCGTGTACTACGAGTTCGGCGAGAACAAGACCGAAGCCGCCGCACGCGCCTACGCCGAGGCGATAGGAAGCTATAAGGGTAAAAAATAAATAGGAAACCAAAATGAACAAGAAAACACAGCTTGCCGTCATCGGCGGCGGTCACGCGGGCATCGAAGCGGCTCTCGCCGCCGCCCGTATGGGAATTTCCACCACTTTATTCACTTTATCGCTTGATACGGTGGCAAATATGCCGTGCAATCCCTCCATTGGGGGAACTGCAAAGGGACATCTCGTTTACGAAATAGACGCTCTCGGCGGCGAAATGGGACGCGCGGCGGACGCCGTAACGCTTCAATCGCGCACGCTGAACCTCGGAAAAGGCGCGGCGGTGCATT
The DNA here is from genome assembly GCA_045544735.1 of Eubacteriales bacterium. Lineage (GTDB taxonomy): Bacteria > Bacillota > Clostridia > Oscillospirales > CAG-272 > CAG-390. Next base: position 7,929 of record JAZPZM010000061.1, on the reverse strand, counting down.
CAAAGCGCGTACAAGCCGACAGAGTGAAATACAGCGCACATATCAAGCATATTCTTGAAAAAACCGAGAATTTACGCCCATTACAAGCGGAAATTGTGGAAATTCTCACCACTGATATGGGAAACGGCGAACAAAGGATAAGCGGAGTCGTCACCTCGCTCGGCGAGGTGTTTGAATGCGACGCCGCCATAATCGCAAGCGGAACTTACCTTGAGGGCAGAATTTTCGTCGGCGACCGCACCGCCGAGGCAGGACCTGACGGTATGCTCCCCTCGCGCGGACTTTCCGCCTCTCTCGCGGCGGCGGGACTTTCAATGCGCCGATTCAAGACGGGAACTCCGCCGCGGATCTTGCGCTCGTCCGTTGATTTTTCGCGCCTTGAGGAGCAGGCGGGCGAGCCGTCGCCCATTCCCTTCTCTGCCGACACCGACGAGGAGGCGATGGCGGACCGCGAGCAGATCCCCTGCCACATCGTCTACACGAACGCCGAAACTCACCGCATAATCAAGGAAAATATCTCGCGCTCCGCGCTGTTTTCGGGACTTATCTCGGGCGTCGGACCGCGCTATTGCCCCTCTATTGAGGATAAAATATACCGTTTTGCCGATAAGGAACGCCATCAGCTCTTCCTTGAGCCGATGGGCGAAGCCACCGACGAGATGTATTTGCAGGGATTTTCGACCTCTCTGCCCCCCGACGTGCAGGAGGAGATGCTCCACACGCTGACGGGCTTTGAAAATGCGGTCATCAGCCGCTACGCGTACGCCATCGAGTACGATTGCGTCGATCCCACCGAGCTTTATCCCACGCTGGAGCATAAAAAAATACGCTATTTATACGGCGCGGGGCAGTTTAACGGCACTTCGGGCTACGAGGAAGCCGCCGCGCAGGGACTTGTGGCGGGCATAAACGCCGCTTTGAAGCTGAAGGGCGAAGAGCCGCTCGTGCTGAAGCGCTCCGACGGCTACGTCGGCACGCTCATCGACGACCTTGTGACCAAGGGAACGAACGAGCCGTACAGAATGATGACCTCGCGCTCCGAATACCGCCTTTTGCTCCGTCAGGACAACGCGGACGAGCGGCTTACGCCTCACGGCAGGCGCGTAGGGCTGATTTCCGACGATAGATGGGAGCGTTTTTGCGCAAAACGCGCCGAAATTACCGCCGAAAAAGCCCGACTTGAAGCAACTCTCGTCGATGCGCCGACGCTGCGAGCCTTTTTCGAGGCACACGGCTTGCCCGCGGTGACGGGACTTCACCTTGCAGACCTATTGCGCCGCCCCGAATTTGACTATGAGGACATCGCGGAGCTTGACCGCGAGCGCCCCGCGCTTTCGGCGCGCGTGCGCCTGAGCGCACAGTGCGACGTGAAATACGCGGGTTACGTCAAGCGCCAGCTTTCCGAGGTCAACCGCCAAAAGCGGCTTGAGGAGCTACGCCTTCCCGAAAGCATCGACTACGCCGAGGTGCGCGGACTTCGCATAGAGGCGAGACAAAAACTCTCCGCCATCCGCCCCGTAACGCTCGGACAAGCATCGCGAATAAGCGGAGTCAGCCCCGCCGACATCAGCGTGCTTCTCATTTGGCTCGGACTTAAAAAATAAGTCAAAGATATCGCCCCCGCCGCGCGCTCTCGGCGCGGTTTGGGTTAAAAAATAACTAAAACCTCACACTTTCGGCGCGGTTTGGATTTAAAAATAACTCAAAACAGCTCCCGCGAGCCACTATTTGCCCCGCACTCCCCCCGACCGCTCCCCAAACATTCCCAGCGCTTTCGGTGCGGTTTGGATTTAAAAAATAAGTCAAAACAACCTTACCGCCCCACTTCGGCGCGGCTTGGACTAAAGAAATAACCGCCACCGAGCCTTGCTATGCTCGAACTCAAGAAATAACCCCGCCAAGCCGCAGATTTAGCTACGGCTGAATAAATAATCATTTATTTACATTACTTACATTTATTGGTATTATTATGACAAATTCCGACAATATATATATGAATGAAGCGGATTTTTCCGCCCTGCTTGCCGACGTATTCAAGCAAAACGGCATTGAAAAGTACGCAACAGAGGAAAATCTGCATAAATTCTATCAATTTGCTTGCATTTTGCGCGAGGAAAACGCAAAATACAATCTGACTTCCATACTTTCCGACGAGGGCGTAGCTCTGCTCCACTTTGCAGACTCGCTTGCGGCGGCAGATCTCATCCCATCGGGCGCAAGTATGCTCGACGTTGGCGCGGGTCCGGGCTTCCCTTCTCTGCCTATTGCAATAGTTCGCCCCGACGTTTCGGTTTGCGCGCTTGATGCAACGAAGAAAAAGACCGATTTTATCGCCGCAACCGCGCAAAAGCTTGGACTTAACAACGTAAAAGTCATAAACGACCGCGCAGAGTCCGAAAAAATGCGCGAAATGCGCGAAAGCTTTGACTTTGTGACCGCACGCGCGGTTGCGGGGCTTGGCGTGATATGCGAGCTTGCCCTTCCCTACGCGAAAATAGGCGGCAAATTTGCCGCGCTAAAGGGCGAAAACGCCTACGAGGAGCTAAAGGGCGCGTCAAACGGCGCAAAAAAGCTCTCGGCGCGTATTGTTGGCGACGAAAAATCACAGCTTGTCTATAAAACGGCAAACAGCGCGACCTCAAACACACGCCGCATCATAGTTTTTGAGAAGCTCTCCCCCACTCCGAGCACATACCCCCGCGCCTACGCAAAGATCAAGCGCTCTCCCCTGTTCTGACGCGCGCATCCGTTTTGACGCACTCTCCCCTGTTCTGACGCGCGCACGTTCTGATGCGCTCACCCTGTTTTGATGCGCTTCCATTCTAACGCGCCACTTTTCCCGAACCTTTTTCCGATTGGCTCTTCCCTGCTCTGATGTTCCACGTGGAACGTTCCGATTGATATTCTCGCTCACGAAGTGAGCATATCGAACGCGGCGGCGCGCATTGTGCGCCGAACGCGTATATCGAAAATCCGCGCAAGCGGATTTATCTCGACGCGTTGCGCCCGAAGTGGCGCAAGGCGCTTCTTTTTTCTCATTGTTCCACGTGGAACATTTTACATATACCTCGGCAAGTTATTTCGCGTCGGTCGCGTTTCCACTCGCCGCCCACCGAAAAATTGTTCCGCGTTGAGCGTTACTCGTTCCCCGCGCCAAATTGTTCCACGTGGAACGTCCCTCATTTACTGCGTTGGATTGTTCCACGTGGAACAATTCGTTGATAAAATGTAAATTTTTGATTATTTTGCATACGCTATTGAAAAACGCACAAAAAAATGCTATAATTAAAATGCTACATTATATATAATACATTCACATTCTCTCGGAGGAATTCAAATGTGCAAGATAATTGCATTCGCAAACCAAAAAGGCGGTGTCGGAAAGACCACCTCTGCCGTTAACGTGGCGGCATCTCTCGGTATTCTGGGCAAAAGAACGCTACTCGTCGACCTTGACCCTCAGGGCAACACCACGAGCGGTGTCGGCGTGCAGAAAAAAGGTCTGAAATCGAGCGTAAAGGACTTGCTCGTTCACGATGACGAAATATCGCTTGCCGAACTTGCAAAAAGTACGGTAGTCAAGACAAAATACGATAATCTTTCCGTAATTCCCGCGACGATCTCGCTTGCGGGCGCGGAATTTGACCTTTTTTCCTCGGTGGACCGCGAATTTTGCCTTAAAAACGCGCTTGAAACGCTCAAAACCGACTTCGATTATATAATAATCGACTGTCCGCCCTCGCTCGGTATGCTCACGATCAACGGACTTTGCGCCGCTGACGGCGTTATCGTGCCTATGCAATGCGAATTTTACGCGCTTGAGGGACTTTCACAGCTTATGATAACCATTTCGCGCATAAAATCGGCTTATAACCAGAGCCTCAACGTTACGGGAATACTTATAACTATGTTCAACGGCAGACTCGTTCTGTCAAATCAAGTACTTAACGAGCTTAAAAAGCATTATTACGACAAGCTTTTTGCAACTGCGATCTCGCGCGGCGTTCGCCTTTCGGAAGCGCCGTCCTTCGGAATGCCCGTATATTATCATGACAAGCATTCCAAGGGAAGTAAGGAATATCTTGAGGTCGCTGAGGAGCTTATTCAGAGAATTTAACCACGGAGGAAACGAAAAATGGCAGCAAAGCTTAAAAAATCGGGGCTTGGCAGAGATTTTAACTCGCTTTTTGAGGATAATATGATAGAAAAGGCTCGCGGAGCTGCTGAAATGCTCCGAATTTCTGACATTGAGCCTAACAGAGCACAGCCGAGAAAGTATTTTGACGAGGGTGAGCTTGCATCGCTTGCGGCATCCATCGCCACTTTTGGCTTGCTACAGCCCATCGTGGTCACGGAAAACGACCAACTTGCGGGTACTTACCGCATAATTGCGGGTGAACGCCGCTGGAGAGCGTCGAGAATTGCCGGTCTTACCGAAATTCCCGCCGTTATCGTGACGAGCGACGGTATAACCGCCGCCCAAATGGCTCTTGTTGAGAATATTCAGCGTAGTGACCTCACACCCGTCGAGGAAGCTATGGGATACCGCGACCTCATAAACACCTTCGGTCTTACGCAGGAGCAGGTCGCAGACAAGGTAGGGAAGAGCCGTTCGGCTGTTACAAACGCGCTCCGTCTGCTTGATCTGCCCGAGGAAACGCTCGAAATGCTTGCCGACGGCAGAATTTCGCAGGGTCACGCCAAGGTTTTGCTCGGTCTTAACGATAAAACCCTCATAAACGGCGCGGCAGAGCAGATAATTGCCGAGGATCTGTCCGTCAGAGCGACGGAAAGGCTTGTAAAAATACTGAATACGCCCGCAAAAGAGAAGAACACGCCCCCGAAAGCCGACGAGCAAAGGGCAGTATATCTTGCGGAGCTTGAGCGCCGCGCTCAAAACGAGCTTGGCAGAAGAATCCGCATCCGCGACCTCGGAGAAGGGAAGAGCAAGCTTGAGATCGACTATCAAAGCTCCGAGGACCTTGAGGAGCTTCTCCGTAAGCTTTGCGGCGACTCCATTTTCGATAACTAATATTTACATTATTTCCATATTTTAGGATTTTAATATGTTAATTAACCAAATTCCCGTATTTCTTACCTCCGGGAGCGGCGATACTCTCTGGGGGCTTATAAAAGAGGTGCTTGACGATTTCTTTTCGCTCGACCTCGGAAATTACGAAAATCTCGGTATTTCCTCCGTTACGCTGTCGGGGCTTCGCGGCGCGATAATCGCGCTTTACATCGGCGTGATACTCGCATCCTTCGCCGCGGTCTTTAACAAAAAGGCGCACGGCGGCTTCATCCGCGCGCTTATTGAGTGCGATTGCACCTCTCCCGAAAAGGCAAAAACGCTCTCGGAGCTTGGCTTTGAGCGCAGCGCGGTGGTAAAATCCGCCGTCAAGAGCAAAAGCGTCTATCGCGGTATGCTTTGTTGCGTGGAAAAAGAGGAATACGATAAAAAAGTGACCTTCGGGCGCAGTATTCACGCGCTCCGCGCCGCCGAATCGGGCGAAAAACGCGCACCGTACGCGCCTGCGGACTACAAATACGATTTTTCCACGGCGCATTTCTACATACCCGAAAGACTTCGCTACGATGCGGAGTTCAGATTTGAGAAAAAGGGTTCGGGGCTTGGTGCAGCCATTCTCGTTGCGATAGCGTCGGTGGTGCTGATGTGGGCGACGCTTAAGATAATGCCCGACGTTTTGCAGTTTTTCGACAATTTCGTGGGAAGAATTTAACGCAAATCACAAAGGAAAAGATCAAAATGGCAAATTACAAGAAATATCACCGTCCGATCCCCTTTGCCAAGAAGCTCGGAATAGGCTTTATTGCCGCCGTTATCGCGTTTTTTCTGATATTTTTGATCGTTAAAATGCTCGGCTTCCGCTACGCCGAGATAACGCGCGAGGACGGGAGCATCGTGAAATTCACGGGCAAGGTCGGCGACGCGGGCGCACCCACGTCGGGAACGCTGTATTTTTCGGACGGCACAACGGCAGAGGTCGTTGACGGCGGCGCGACGCTCGTTTACTCGGACGGAGTCAAGTACACGGGGCAGCTTTCCACGGCGTACCGCAGGCACGGGCAGGGAACTATCACCCTTGCGAACGGCGACTCCTACACGGGCGCGTTCGTCAACGATGCGATAACGGGCTACGGAGTTTACACCTTTGCAAACGGCGACGTTTACACGGGAAATCTCTTTGAGGGACTAAAGCACGGTCACGGCGTTTACGCCTACGCAAACGGCGACGAATACGTTGGCAATTTCTACTACGATTACCGCGACGGCGAGGGAAAATTCACCTGGGCTGACGGCTCTTGCTTCGAGGGTATCTACTCGGGCGGACTCAAAACGGGCTACGGCGTTTACAAATACGCAAACGGCGACGTTTACGAGGGCAATTTCGAGCTTGATATGCGTCAGGGTCAGGGCAAATACGTCTGGGCGAGCGGCGAGAGCTACGAGGGCGAGTTTTATAACAACACCTTCCACGGTCTTGGCACTTACATCTGGAACGGCGCGGACGGAAGGGCATCCTACACGGGATATTTTGCCGACGGACAGATAAAAATCGTTGAAAAGAAGTAAAAAAACGCAGATTTAATAAATTTTTAATAATTTGTTCTCACTTTGTTGATGTTTTGCCGCCATTCGGATGATATAATATTTTCAGTAATCATTACTGATTTCGGAGGCAAAATGACAAAGCAGAGAAAGCTGATACTTGAAATTCTCGGCTCGACCTACCTCCATCCCACAGCGCAAACGATCTACGAGGAGGCGCGCAAGGCAATGCCGAGCATCTCGCTCGGAACGGTCTACCGCAACCTTGGGGTTCTCGTGGAGGAGGGAAGCATCGTGCGGCTGTCCGCCCCTGGCCTTCCCGACCGCTTTGACCTGCCGCGCAGTCTGCATTGGCACGTCATTTGCGACAATTGCGGAACGGTCAAGGACGTACCCGTTGACAGCGAGCTGATAAACCGCATAAATTCCGACTCGGGCGAGGAGATCACCTCGTACCTGCTCACCGCGCATTGCGTGTGCCGCGAATGTCGGAAAGCCGCGGATGATTAAAACCACCAAAAAAAGCAAATAATAAAAAAACAATATAAACGGAGGAATTTACAATGGAACTTAAGGGTTCAAGAACCGAAGCAAATCTTATGGCGGCTTTCGCCGGAGAGTCTCAGGCAAGAAACAAGTACACCTACTACGCATCCAAGGCTAAGAAGGAGGGCTTCGTACAGATCGCAGAGATCTTCGAGGAGACCGCAAACAACGAGAAGGAGCACGCTAAGATCTGGTTCAAGCTGCTTCACGACGGCGATATTCCCACCACCGCCGCTAACCTTCTTGACGCTGCAGAGGGTGAGAACTACGAGTGGACCGATATGTACGCAGAGTTTGCAAAGGTTGCAAAGGAAGAGGGCTTTGACCGCATCGCATACCTCTTTGACGCTGTTGCTAAGATCGAGAAGGAGCATGAGGAGAGATACCGCAAGCTGCTTTCCAACGTTGAGGGCGACCTCGTATTCTCCCGCGACGGCGACTGCATCTGGCAGTGCGCTAACTGCGGACACATCCACGTTGGCAAGAAGGCTCCCGAAATGTGCCCCGTTTGCGCACATCCCAAGGCATACTTCAAGCTTCTGGCAAAGAACTATTAATAAAAAAGGCGGCGAAAGCCGCTTTTTTTAAGTGCAAAGTGCAAAGTGCAAAGTGCAAAGTTGAGGAGAATTTCCTCGCTTTACTCGGAAATTTTCATTTTATTGAAAATAAAATTGGTTAAGCAGCTTATACTTTGTGCAGTTACAATGCAAAACTAATTAAATAAAATTAAAATCGGAAGAAACGTGAGTTTCTTCGGGTTTTTTCCTTCATATTTGCCGAAAGGCAAATATTTCACATTTTGCGAAGCGAAA
>JAZPZM010000060.1:0-2178 GCA_045544735.1 Eubacteriales bacterium | reverse complement strand
ACTCCATAAGCTCACGAAAATCGCGGAATTCAACCGTTGGGTAAAGAGGATAATTTTTGTGTCTGTTCATTCCTATACCTCCTGCTTATAAATTTATACTATATTATATAGTACCATAAAAACGCGGAAAAATCAAGTTTTTTCCATAATTTTCATTCGAGAAGCCCGAAAATAAAAAGCCGATATGCATCGGCTTTTTAAGTATTACTGCGTGGGGGCTTCGCCGTCCTTGACGTATTCGAGAATATCGCAAAGGTCGCATTCAAGCGCCGCGCATATGCGGTCTAAAATATAGCTGTCGTAGCGCACGACGCGATTTTTATAGTAACGGTCTATCGTTTGAAACTTGACCTGTGTGCGCTTGGCTAACTCGTATCGGGTTATACCACGCTCGCTCAAACATTTATCTATCGTTAAACGTACCATCAAACATCCCTCCTTCGATATACATATTTTATAGGATATATTACTAATTGACAATTTCTCTGTTTAGGTATGCACTTATAATTGACAATTTACACTTTTCGGTATATACTTATTTAGGTTATATTCCAAGGAGGTATTTTATTCAATGAAATTACTTATCGTCGGTTCTCGCAGTATCAAGGACTTTGACTTATCACCGCATATTCCCGCAGACGTTGACACAATCATAAGCGGCGGGGCGGACGGAGTTGATAGCTTGGCGGAAAAATATGCGGATGAGCACCGTCTTTCAAAATATATCATACGCCCTCGCTACGACCTCTACGGGCGTGCAGCACCGCTAAAACGAAACGAACAAATGGTAGATATGTCTGACTCTGTGCTGATAGTATGGGACGGTCGCTCCAAAGGCGCTCAATATACGTTGAAATATTCGCAAAAAGTGAACAAGCCATTTACTCTCGTCAGAACAAGTTGATCAAAGTAAAAAGGGGTGAACAGCAAACGCATTCTCGCATCGAGTCCACTCCATTTTTGTTTATAAATCTCAAGTTTTATTAACACTCCTCGCTCACGAAGTGAGCATATCGAGCGCAGCGGCGCATATTGTGCGCCGAGTGCGCATATCGAACGCGGCGGCGCACAATGTGCGCCGTAGGCGTATATCGAAAAGCCGCGCAAGCAGATTTATATCGACGCTTTGCGCCTTGCGGCGCATATCGAAAACCAGCGCGAGCGGATTTATATCGACGCTTTGCGCGGAACGTGATTTTTTGTCGATATGCCTCGCTCACGCTCGGCTCGATATATTTGCCTTACGGCAAATTCGATATGTTTTCGCTTCGCTCAAACTCGATATGATATAAATCCGCTTGCGCGGATTTATATCGATGCTTTGCGCCTTGCGGCGCAAAGCTATCACTCCATTATTGCCTTCAGAATAGTCCTTGCGACGATCTCGCTTCCTGCGGGCGAGGGGTGGGTGAGGTCGGCGTTGTAAAGCTCAACGTCGGGGTGCGCCTCGCTCTCGGCAAGGAACGCGCGTCCGACCTCGGCAAGCTTCATTCCGTAGCGTTTTGCCGCCTCGCCGTATGCGGCGCTGATGCGCTCCGCCATCTCCGCCGTGGTAAGTCCAAGCTCCTCAAGCTGGGGCGAGCCTGCCTTTCTGCCCCACGTTACGTAGAGAATGAACTCTCCCGCGCGGTCGGCAAGCAGGTCGCGGCACGCCGCAACGCCAGCAAAGAACTTGTCGGGGTTCTTTATCGTGCGCAGACTGTGGTCCTGAAGCACGACGTAATCGTATTTCTTGCCCTTTGCAAGCTCGGCGGCAAGGAGCGCGCCGCCCTCGTCGGCGGGGTCGGCAAAGCGCGAGAGCTTCCAGCCGCCCTTGGTGACCGCCGTCACTTCAAGCGCAAGTCCCGCCGCCTCTGCCATCGGTGCAAATATTGCCGTGGGCATATCGTTGTAAAAGGTGTAGCTGTTTCCTATAAATAAAATACTTTTTGCCATTTCGTCCTCCGAAATACTTGTTTTTACAAGAAAAGTATAGCATAACGGGCGGAAAAAGTCAAGTTAAAACGCCGAGGGCGTTTTAACAATGATATATTTGGCTTACGCCAAATATGATATACGCTTCGCGTATGATGAATGATGTATTTGCCCTGTGGGCAAATATTAAGGTAGCTTTTTGCTTTCGCAAAAAGCATTCCTATTGGAAACGGAACAGCGCAATTTTAGCGTCATTCCGAAGTC
>JAZPZM010000059.1:0-8640 GCA_045544735.1 Eubacteriales bacterium | reverse complement strand
AGTATCTCGACAGTGGTGATCATACGCACGGCGAGGACAAGGAGGCTGAATATAAAAAACGCACCCTCACCCTGATCCTTAACGGCGGGGAGTGGCGCGCCGAGGAATATCCCGACGTACCTCTTGATAAGGATGCGGTGGATATGATAATCGACGACCTTAACTCCGCCAAGTCAACGGAGCTTATCTCCGTCACCGACGAGGCAAGCCTTGGCGCTTACGGCTTTGACGAGCCGCGCGTCACGCTGACGCTTGCTTATACAGACGGCAGCGCGCGCGAGTTTCTTATAGGCGACGAAAACAGCTTTAACTATATGTACTATTTCCTTGATCCGCAGGATAAAACGAAGGTGTATATGGTCGACGATACGCTTCCCTCGCTCCTGACGGGCAACGTGCTTGACTTCGTGCTTTATGATGAAATGCCAAAGCTTGAGAGTGGCGACGCTACCTCGCTCAAGTGGACGCAGGGGGATAACGTACTCGTTTACACCTATTATCCCGACGGCAACGATAAGGATTATACCGACGATTACCTTTGGTATCTTTCGGTAAACGGCGGCGCGGAGTTTGCGATAGACGAGGACGTTGCTACCCTTATCACCGAGGCAGTTACTACGATGAGCTATCTTGATTGCCTTGCGTGTGATACCGCAAAGGATGCGGAGCATGGGCTTGACAAGGCGGGAAGGCTTGAGATAAGCTATAAGAGCGGCACGGATATAAAGACCTTGACGCTTAACCTCGGCGCTTACACGGACGACGGCTACTACCACGTCCGCCCCGAAGGCTCGGTGCTGACGTATTATCTGTCTACCGTGGCAAGCGATAATTTTGAGGTCTTGCTTTCGGGAATTGAGCGCAAGCTGCGCCCCGACGAGATATTCTACCCCGATTACGATCGCGTTGACGGCATCAGCTTCACCGCGGGCGACAAGACGTTGAGCGTCGCGCTTACTCACGCGGACGGCAAGATAACGTACGCGGACAAATCGGGTGCGGAGCTTAAATACGACGCCTACGCAAAGATATGCAAGGCGCTGGAGGAGCTTAGCGCAACGTCCTATACCTCGGTGTTCGACGGGGACGCAAGCTTTGGTAACGAGCTGATATTTAAGGCGGATTTCATCTTCAACGCGGGCGAAAAGACCAACGCCGCGCTTGAAATAAGACGCTACAGCGAAAAATACTGCGTCGTTAGCTTTATGGACAGGGCAGACCAGCTCGTCACGCTCGACAAGGCAAACGCCCTCGCAAACTTGCTCTCCGAGTATTTTAAATAATAAAAGCGGCTGAAATCAGCCGCTTTTTATTATTATTCAAGTATCGCGAGTGGCGCACCCTTGCAGTAAAGCACCGTGTCGGATATTTCGTGCGCAAGCTCCGTGTCGTGTATCACGGCAAGGCAGAGCGCACCCGCGGTGCGCGCGCGTATCACGCGGGCGCACAGACGCGCCGTCTCGGCGTCAAGCGAGGCAAACGGCTCGTCGAAAATATAAAGCTGTGCGTCACTTATCGCAAGCGCTCGCGCAAGGGAAACACGCGCCTTCATGCCGCCCGAAAGCTCGTCGGGGAGCTTTGTAAGGTCGTCTTTTTCAAAGCCAAGCTCAAGAAGAAGCTCGGCGGATCTTTGGAGCGTTTCCTTTTTGTCACCGATCACAAGGTTTACGTTTTCCGCCGCAGTGCGCCACGGAAGCAAGCGCGGCTCTTGGAAAGCCATAGATACCTTCATCTCGCGCGGTGACGGCTCAATAGAGCCGCTGTATTCGGTGTCAAGCCCCGCAAGTATGCGCAAAAGCGTGCTTTTTCCGCACCCCGACGGGCCGCACACAGACACGAATCCGCGGCTTGGCAGAGTTGCGTCAAGCCCCTTTATTATCTCCTTGTCAAAGGAACGGCAAAGTGAGGTTATCTTAATCATTTCGATCTGCCTCCTATCCTTCTGCCAAGACGCTCGATGCCGCGGCTGAACAAAAATTCTATACCTACGCTGAGTATTATTATCACAGCCGTCCACGCGAAAAGGTCTACCGTTTCAAGATGGTTTTTTGACTGCGATATCATTTTTCCGATGGAGTCGGGCGAAAAAGCAAGCACCTCGGCGGATATGCCCGCCTTCCACGAAAGTCCAAGCGACGATCTTGCCGCAGACGTGAAATACGGTGCGACCGACGGCAGATATATCCGCTTTAGCTTAAGCATGGGCGAGAGGCGAAAGAGTCGCGCCATTTCAAGAAGGTCTTTTGGAACTTGTGATATTCCTTCAAGCACGTTTGTGAAAACGATGGGGAATACCATCAAAAAGGAAATAAACGACGGCAGAGCGCCGCGCCCTATCCAAAGCATGGCAAGGATTATAAACGAAGCCACGGGCGTAGCTCTTACTACCGTTATCACGGGAGCGAGCAAGCGCTCAAGTATTTTGAAACGTGCGCAAAGTGCGGCAAGGAACGTGCCCGCAATAACGGCGGATACCGCCCCGCCAAACACGCGCAGAAGCGAGGTTGCGGTTATTATGAAAAACTCGGAGGTGCGTGCAAGCTCGCCGAGTCGGGTCAGCGTTTCAAGCGGAGAGGGCAAGAGGAGCGCCGTTCCCGTTTTCCATGCGGCAAGCTGCCAAAGCAAGATCCAAAACAGAGCAACCCCCAAGAAGGGGGCGCTCTTTTTTAAGATTTTCATTTTACCCGAAGATTCCGCTATCGGGGAGCTTTCCGCCGATAGAGGTGGGAACTATGCCGTGAAGTGCGCTCCAGAATTCGTTAAGCGCATTCTTCATTCCGTCACCGGTAAGGTAGGTGATGTTGCAACGGGGCAGAGCGTTCTTGACGAGCGCCTCCTGCGGAGCGATACCTGCCTCAACGATGAGCTTTGCGGCGGTGTCAACGTCGGTAACTACGGTGTTTACGGAAGCCTCGTAAGCGGCAAGGAATTTGTTCACAAGCGCCTCGTGTGCGTCAACGAAGTCCTTGCGGGCAACGAGACAGCCCTGAACAAGCTCAGTTCCCGTAAGTCGCTTCCACTCTGCGCTGAAATCAACTGCAACGCGCAGAGATGCGTTCTTGAGCTTTGCGGCAGTTACCTTGGGCTCGGGCAGAAGTCCGATAGCCGCCTTGCCCGTTGCCATTGCGGCGGTAAGCTCGTCGGGACTCTGGTAGGTGTAGTCAATCGTTACCTTGTCGGTAAGACCCGCGTATTTGAGAAGCGCGCGAAGCACGAATTCGGGGTTAGTACCCTGACCGGGAACGTATACGGTCTTGCCCTCAAGGTCGGCAAGGCTCTTTACGGTCTCGCCGTTTTCAAGCAGATAAAGCACGCCGAGGGTGTTTACCGCAAGCACCTCGACCTTGCCCTCGGTCTTGTTGTATACGGTGGCGGCGAGGTTCGTGGGAACGGCGGCAATATCGACCGAGCCATTTATGAGAAGGGGAGCGACGAGCGTAGCGTCAGCATAAAAATCCACGGTTGCCTTAAAATCGCATTTGCCGTTCTTAAGGTCGGAAACGAGGGGCGCAATGCCAAAGCCCGTAGTGCCGTTAAGCACGGCAACGCGGATGGTCGTGTCGTCAACCGTGGGAGCGGCGGTGGTGGTCGTGGTGTCGCCGTCAGAAGCGGTGGAGCAAGCGGCGAAGGGTATCGCAAGTGCGATAACAAGGAGTAGTGCTAAAAGTTTTTTCATTTTTTGTGTTCCTTTCGATTATTTGAATATATTAAGAAGATGTTCACGGTTGATAACGGTTACTGACGTGCCGCTACGGGTGAGCACTTTTTCTTCTTCAAGCGAGTTGAACGCACGATAGAGCGATGCGCGTCCGATATCAAGCGCGGTGGCAAGCGATTTCATCGACATACCAATGGCGAAAACGTATGAGCCGGTCGCGTCGATGGCGGAATTAAGGAAGATAGCGAGCTTTCGCTCCGCGCTTCCGCCCGTGACACAAGCAATGCGGGAGTTGAGGAAGGATACGCGGTTGGAAAGAAACTCAAGGATATTATCTCTTATCGTCTCGCCGAAGCAAGTGGCGAAAAGCGCGTCTATATCCTCGCGCGTAAGTACGAGGAAGTTGGCTCCGCTGTCGTTGCAGGCGGTGATGTGCGTTACGGGTTGAGTAGTGGAAAAAAGGGAAGCGACGCCGACTACTTCACCGGGAAAAACGAAGCGCAGAAGCACTTTTTTTGACGTATCGGCGGAATGTATAGCACATCTGCCCGAAAGCAGAATACCTATGCACGCAGAGCCGTGAACGGCAAAAAGATCTTCTCCCGATTTCAAAGACATGATCTTTTCGTTGGAAAACACCGCCTCGTCAAGAATCGAAGCATCGCACCCTGCGAAAAGACGGTTGGAAAGAATAAGTTGGTTGAAATTTGAAATTTTCACAATGTCACCTCGTGTCTCATATGATACATTTTTCACTCAAATTATAACATATATTTCCTTTTTTGTCAACACTCTATATTATTTTTAATCAAATTTGTAATAATAAACGGAAAGTATTAAGAAAAATTAAAAATCTACTGTACATTTTGCGAAAAATGTAATATAATATAAGGGAATATGGGGGCGCATGCTCCCGAAAGCGAAAGGAGAACGCCTTGACACTTGTAATACTTGCCGCGGGTATGGGCTCACGCTACGGCGGAATGAAGCAGATAGACCCCATAGGTCCCCACGGAGAATTTATTATCGACTACTCCTGCTACGATGCTATAAGGGCGGGCTTTGACAGAATAGTTTTTGTTATAAAGAAGGAAAACCTTGAGCTTTTCCGTGAGAGCGTGGGATGCCGCGTTGAGCCCTACGCCAAGGTGGAATACGCTTTTCAGGATATAAACGATCTTCCCGATGGCTTTAGCGTTCCCGAGGACAGAAAGAAGCCGTGGGGAACAGCCCACGCCCTTCTTTCCACTCGCGGCATAGTTGACGATAATTTCGCAACGATAAACGCCGACGATTTCTACGGCTACGAGGCGTTTGCCGAAATGGCAAGCCGCTTGAGGGAGGCTGACAGCACGGCAATTCCCATGCCCATCTGCTTTGCGGCTTACCGTCTTGCAAACACCCTTACCGATAACGGTACGGTGTCGCGCGGAATTTGCGAGCTTGGCGAAAACGGCGAGCTTATCTCCATTACCGAGCGCACGAAGATAAGACCTCTCGGCGACGATGCGGAGTACGAGGAGGACGGCGCGTGGACGCACCTTTCGGGCGATGCCGCCGCTTCGATGAATTTCTTCGGCTTCACCCCCGCGTTTTTTCCCGTTGCTGCCGACGGCTTTAAGCGATTCCTGTCTGAAATGAAGAATCCCGAAAAGGACGAGTTCTATCTGCCGCTTGCGGTCACTTGGGCGCAGAACGCATCTCTTGCCACGGTCACGGCTTGTCCCACCAAGGCAAAGTGGTACGGTGTTACCTACGCCGCCGACAAGGAATACGTCAAGGAAAGCATAAGAGCGCTTATAGACAGAGGCGTTTACGCCGAGGACCTTTGGAGCGGATTGAGAAAATGACGGATCTGCTTAATATTGCCGCTCAGTTTGCGCTTAGCTCCGCGCCCTCGTCATACCTTGAATGCTCCGAGGGACATATAAACGGTACTTATTTTATTTATTGCGAAAAGGGCG
Organism: Eubacteriales bacterium; assembly: GCA_045544735.1. Taxonomy (GTDB): domain Bacteria; phylum Bacillota; class Clostridia; order Oscillospirales; family CAG-272; genus CAG-390. The sequence continues at coordinate 3,018 of JAZPZM010000059.1, read as the reverse complement.
AGAGGTACGTCCTCCAGCGCATAAACACGTCGGTGTTCAAGGACCCCGACGGGCTGATGAAGAATATTATCGGAGTCACCGAGCATATCAGTAAAAAGATAGAAGCCGCAGGCGGCGATGTAAAGCGCGGCACGCTCCATTTTATTCCCACCAAGGACGGAAGCGTATACTACCGCGACGAAAACGGCGGTTGCTGGCGTGCCTACGAATACGTAAGAAACGTCGTAGGATATCAATCCGCCGAGTCACCGAAGGTCTTTGAGAGCGTCGGACGCGCCTTTGGTAAGTTTCAGATGCAGCTTGCCGATTACGACGTGTCAAGGCTCGTCGAGACCATCCCCGATTTTCACAACACCCCCGCACGCTACCGCGCCTTTGAGGCGGCACTTGCCGCAAACGCGGCGGGAAGGGCAGAGTCCATCCCCGACGAGATAGCCTTCGTCAAGGAGCATCGCGTTATATGCTCGTACATAACGGACAGAATGGAGGCGGGCGTGCTTCCGAGCCGCGTTACGCACAACGATACGAAGTTAAATAACATCCTGATCGATAAGGTAACGGGCAAGCCCGTTTGCGTTATCGACCTTGATACGGTATTGCCCGGCTCGGTGCTTTTCGATTTCGGCGACGCTATCCGCTTTGGCGCGTCGAGTGCCGCCGAGGACGAAACGGACCTTGATCTCGTCTATATGCGCGAGGATATGTTCAACGCTTTCGCTCGCGGCTTTATCGGCGGACTTGACGGCTCGCTTACCGATATGGAGATACTTGCGCTCCCCATGGGCGCGATGATAATCACGTTGGAAACGGGCATCCGCTTCCTTACCGATTATCTTAACGGCGACACCTATTTCCGCATCCACTACCCCACGCAGAATCTTGACCGCGCGCGTAACCAGTTCAAGCTGGTCTCGGATATGGAGCAAAAGATGCCGCAAATGCTTGCAACTGTAAAAAAATATTTATAATAAAGAGGTATAAAAATGGCAATTCTTGTAACAGGCGGAGCAGGATTTATCGGCTCCCATACGGTCGTAGAGCTTCTTAACGACGGCAGAGAGGTCGTAATTATCGACAACTTCTCCAACAGTAAGCCCGAAGTTCTCAAGAGGATCGAAAAGATCACGGGCAAAGCACCCAAGTGCTACGCAGTTGATCTTCTCGACTACGACGCAACCGAAAAGGTGTTTGCGGAGAACGATATCGACTCCGTAATTCACTTTGCCGGACTTAAGGCAGTAGGCGAGTCCGTTGCACAGCCTCTGCGCTACTACAGCCACAATCTTGACGCTACCTTCAACCTTTGCCGCGCTATGAAGGCTCACGGCGTAGGTACTATCGTTTTCTCGTCCTCGGCAACGGTTTACGGCAACCCCGCGTCCGTTCCGATCCGCGAGGATTTCCCCCTCAGCACCACCAACCCCTACGGCGAGACCAAGCTTATGATAGAGCGCATCCTCTCCGACCTTATCAACGCCAAGGAGCTTAAGAGCGTTTCCATTCTCCGTTACTTCAACCCCATCGGCGCACACGAATCGGGACTTATCGGTGAGGACCCCTGCGGTATCCCCAACAATCTGCTCCCCTACATAACTCAGGTCGCAGTTGGTAAGCTCAAGGCGCTCAGCGTTTTCGGTAACGATTACCCCACTCCCGACGGAACGGGCGTGCGCGATTACATCCACGTAGTTGACCTCGCTCGCGCACATCTCAAGGCGCTTGACCGCGCAATGAAGGTCGACGGAGTTGACAGATTCAACATCGGTACGGGTAAGGGCTACTCCGTGCTTGATATCGTCAAGGCGTTTGAGGAAGCAACGGGCAAAAAAGTCCCCTACAACATCGTTGCTCGCCGCCCCGGTGATATTCCCGAGTGCTATGCCGATCCCAAGAAGGCTTACGAGCTTCTCGGCTGGCGCGCAGAGTACGATATCGTCCGTATGTGCCGCGACGCAGACCGTTGGCAGACCATGAACCCCAAGGGCTACGAGGTGTAAGATGATTACGAAAAAGCTGTTTGGCACGGTAAGCGATAACTTTAACTACGGCAAGGAGGTATATGCGTATACCCTTGCAAACGACAGCATCGAGCTTACGGTTATGGAATACGGCGCTACCATCCTCCGCGCGAGAGTAAATACTCCCGCAGGTTGGCGTGACACCGTTTGCGGCTACGATGCGCTTCGCTCCTACGAGGAGGCGGAGGGCTATCTTGGCGCGGTGGTAGGCAGAATAGGCAACAGGATATGCCGCGGCAAGTTCACGCTCGACGGCGTTGATTACTCGCTTTACATAAACAACGGCGTAAACCACCTTCACGGCGGCAAGCGCGGATTTGATAAGAAGCTCTGGACGGCTACCGTAGAGGGTGACGCTGTTACCTTCAGCGCAGTTTCTCCCGACGGCGAGGAGGGCTACCCCGGTACGCTTACGATGTCGGTTACCTACTCCCTGACGGCAGAGGGCGGCTTCAAGATAGCTTACCGCGCCACCACGGATAAAAAGACCATACTCAACCTTACCAACCACGCATACTTCAACCTCGCGGGTGAGGGCTATATCGGCTCGCATAAGATACTTATCGACGCGGACAGATACCTTCCTACCGACGACACTCTTATCCCCACGGGTGAGATAAAGTCCGTCAAGGGAACTCCCTTTGATTTCACCGAGGAAAAGCTTATTTCCGAGGGACTTGAGGCTGATGATAACGAGGATATCGTTATCGGTGGCGGCATTGACCATTGCCTCGTATTTGCTGACAGAGGCGAGGGCGTAAAGGAGAGGGCTACGGTTACTTCCCCCGACGGAAGCATAGTGATGAAGGTCTTTACCGACCGTCCCTGCGTGCAGTTCTACAGCGGAAACTTCCTCGGCGACGAGAAGTATCCCTTCCGCGGCGGAAAGCCCCAGCAGCGCCGCCATGCGTTCTGCCTTGAAACTCAGTCCATGCCCGACGCAATTAACCACGAAAACTTCCTTGACTGCACTCTTTCTGCGGGAGAGGAGTTCGTTACC
>JAZPZM010000058.1:0-9325 GCA_045544735.1 Eubacteriales bacterium | reverse complement strand
GACCGGTGCCAACCAAACCGGCGGCGCTGCCGACACTTCCCTGGAAGGTACTTACAATATTACCATGTGGGTTTCTGAGAAGGAAGGCGTTTCCGCCCTCTTCCAGCAGCAGATCGACGCTTTCGAGGCTGCTAACCCCGGCATCGTTATCAACGCTCAGATCGAGGGCGTTCCCGAGGGCGATGCAGGCTCTAAGGTAGTTAACGACGTTGCTACCGCTCCCGACATCTACTGCTTCGCACAGGACCAGCTTGCTCGTCTCGTTCAGGCAGCAGCTCTCGCAGCTCCCGGTAAGGCAGCAGCCGAGAACATCATCGCAAGCAACGACGCAGGCTCCGTAGCCGCTGCTACCGTTGCAGGCACTCTTTACGCTTACCCCATGACCAGCGACAATGGTTATTATATGTACTATGACAAGAGCATAATCTCTGATGAAGACGCTGAGAGCCTTGAGAAGATCATCGCAGCTTGCGAGGCTAATAACGTTAAGTTCCGTTACGCTCTTGAGAACGCTTGGTACACCGCTTCCTTCTTCTTTGCAACCGGATGCCACTCCAACTGGACTATGGATGCAGAGGGTAAATTCAACGGTGTTGACGATACCTTCAACTCCGCTGCAGGTCTTGCAGCTATGAAGGGTATGCAGAAGCTTGCTAAGTCTCCCTGCTACGACGGCAACGCTGACATCTTCACCGATGCAGGTGTTGTTATCACGGGTATCTGGGCAGCAGGCGATGCAGCCGCACACTTCGGTGCAAACCTCGGTGCTACCGACCTTCCTTCCTTCAACGTTGACGGCAAGGACTACCACCTCGGCTCTTTCACCGGTAACAAGCTCATGGGTGTAAAGCCCCAGACCGACGTTAAGAGAGCAGCAGTTCTCTCCAAGCTCGCACAGTACCTCACCGGTGAGGAGTGCCAGAACCAGAGATTTGCAAACTTCGAGTGGGGACCCTCCAACAAGGTAGCTCAGGCTTCCTCTGCAGTTCAGGCTAACATCTCCCTTGCAGCTCTTGCAAAGCAGGGTGAGTTCGGTGTTCCTCAGGGCCAGATCCACGGTTCTTGGTGGGATATCGCAAAGGTTCTCGGCGCTGACGCTAAGGCAGCAGCTTCCGACGCTGACCTTCAGGCAGCTCTTGACGCATACAAGGCAGCTGTTGACGGTCTTCTTACCATGACCGACGAGCAGAAGAGCGCTTGGGGCGTTATCGGTAACATCTGCAACACCAACTGGGATACCGACCTTCCCATGACCAAGATCAACGACACCACCTATGAGTCCGCAGTTCTTGAGCTGAAGGCCGGTGAGGAATTCAAGGTTCGTCAGGGCGCATCTTGGGAGGTAAAGTTCGGTGTTGGCTTCAACGGTCCTAACATCGTTGTAGAGGCTGACGGCAACTACAAGGTACAGCTCGTTTGGGACGGCGCACAGACAGGCACCGTAACCCTTATCCCCGCATAAACGAATTATTTATAGATTGGGGAGCTTTTGCTCCCCAATCTCGAAAAAAAGGCATTGTTAGCCGAATACATGGACAACAATTGTCGTTATGTATCGCCTGACAATGTTTTCTTATTATAAAAAGGAGTTTATAAACTCGGTTTATGTTTTGGCTATGAAAAGATTAAACGATTTAGATTATTTAAAGCTGAATAAGCTCGGAAAGCTTTTATATAAGCTAAAGCTGTTCCTTTTTGCCATTCCCGTTTTCTTTAAGAATCTGGGGCTTAAGATATTCGGAGCGTTCAAGAGCTTCGGCTTGGGTATCAAGAACAGCGTTTGCGATATCGCTTATACCTTTACAAAGGGTAACTGGGCAGTTAAGCTTTCGTTTTTGATATTTGGCTTTGGTAACTTATACTACGGTCAGATACTTCGCGGAATCCTCTTTTTGCTTTTTGAGGTGGTATTTATCGGATACATGCTCGTTCCGAGCGGCGGAGCTTATTGGCTCTCCAAGGTGAACTGGTTCCAAAACGGCGCGACCGTCGGAACGGTTCAGGGCGGATACGTGTATGACGAGGCCTATGACGCGGTCATCTGGACGACGGGCGACGACTCCGTTAAGGTGCTTCTTTACGGACTTCTTACCGTTATATTCATTATCGCCTTCATTTACACATGGAGATTGCAGGTCAAGCAGTGCCGCATCTGTATGGACATTACCGCAAAGGGCAAAAAGGTCAAGAGCGGCAAGGACGACCTTCGCTCGCTCGTTGACGATCAGTTCCACAAGACGCTGCTCTCTCTCCCTCTTGCGGGTATACTCATCTTCACGGTGCTTCCCATCATTTACATGGTGCTTATCGCCTTTACGAGCTACGACGCAAACCACGACGGATACGCTAACCTCTTTTCGTGGGTGGGCTTTGAGCATTTCAACGAGCTTTTGGATTTCAGCAAGGGCGGCATAGGTCTTGCCTTTGGCGAGATACTCTCATGGACGCTTATGTGGGCGTTCTTCGCAACGTTTACCAACTACTTCCTTGGTATGTTCGTTGCGATACTGATAAACAAAAAGGGAATAAAGCTCAAAAAGCTCTGGAGAACGGTGCTCGTTATGACTATCGCCGTTCCGCAGTTCGTTTCCTTGCTTTACGTTGCAAAGCTCTTTGATACGTCGGGTATCATAGGCAAGCTTTTGCTTGAATGGAATTTTATTCCCGACTCGATGATAGCGGCAAATCAGCTATCTCTATGGCAAAATCCGATATCGGCAAAAATACTGCTTATCGTTCTGAATATCTGGGTAGGTATCCCCTACATTATGCTTATGGCTACGGGAATACTTATGAATATTCCGCAGGACCTTTACGAATCCTCGCGCATCGACGGTGCGACGGGCTGGAAGCAGTATTCCAAGATAACCCTCCCCTATATGATGTTCGTTATGGGCCCGTATCTGCTTACGAGCTTCGTTAACAACCTCAACAACTTCAACGTTATCTACCTGCTTACGCAGAACAACCAGCTCATCAATACCGACATCGGTACGGCGGGCGGCGTTTCGGTCTGCGAGACGGACTTGCTTATTACGTGGCTTTATAAGATGACGCTGAACAGCGCCGACAGTAAATACTATATGGCATCGATCATCGGTATTCTCGTGTTCGTCGTCGTTGCGGTGCTGTCCCTTATCGTATATAACGTAATGCCGTCTACGAGAAACGAGGAGGATTACAAGTGATGAAAAAAACTGATAATAAAGCTATTAAAAAGACGGGCCTTGGCGCAAAGGCAAGCCGCAGGATAGGCAATGCCGTCACGTATATAATTCTCATTCTTATTTCTCTTATATGGCTTTTCCCCTTGTTTGGCTTGATACTTGAGTCCTTCAAGGTCGAGGGCACGGGTCAGACGAGCTATTTGTGGCCCCAGCAGTTTGGACTTGATAACTATATCAGGCTTTTCAAGGAAACGGATTTCTTTAAGTGGTTCATCAACACGGGCATTATGGGTGTTTGCACCGCCGTTTTGCAGACGATTTTCGTGCTTGCAATGAGCTACGTTCTCTCCCGACTCAGATTCAAGGGCAGAAAGGCGCTTATGAACGCTATGCTCGTTCTTGGAATGTTCCCCGGCTTCCTTACCATGCTCCTTATTTACAAGGTCTTTTCCGACCTCGGACTCGTTTTGGAAATGGCACCCGTCGGACTTATCATCGTGTATTGCGCATCCAGCGGTATGGGATACTACGTTTCCAAGGGCTTCTTTGACACTATTCCGAAGAGCCTTGACGAGGCGGCAAGAGTTGACGGAGCAACGCGCTTTCAGGTATTCTACAAGGTCATTATGCCTTTGGCAAAGCCCATCGTAATTTATACGATACTTATGGGCTTTATGGCACCTTGGGGCGACTTTATGCTTGCAAGCTACCTGATACACGAAAGCAGCGCGGGAATGAACGTTGCCGTCGGTATGTTCGAATGGCTTTCCAAAACTATGGTAAACTCAAACTACACCATGTTCTGTGCTGCGGGCGTTGTCGTCGCCGTTCCCGTAACCACCGTATTCCTCTGCTTGCAGAAGTATTACGTTGAGGGCGTCACGGGCGGAGCAGTAAAAGGATAAGAGGAGATAAAAATGGCTACTGTAAAATTAACTAACGTAAAGAAAGTCTACGGCAAGGACACCGTTGCCGTTCAGGACTTCAATCTTGATATCGCAGACAAGGAATTTATCGTTTTCGTAGGTCCTTCGGGCTGCGGAAAATCCACTACTCTCCGTATGATAGCAGGTCTTGAGGACATTTCGGACGGCACCGTTGAGATAGACGGCGTTGTCGTAAACGACCTCCAGCCCCGCGACCGTGATATAGCGATGGTGTTCCAGAACTACGCGCTCTATCCCCATCTTACGGTATTTGAAAATATGGCGTTCAGCCTTCGTCTTAAAAAAGTTCCGCAGGACGTAGTTTACGAAAAGGTCACTCAGGCGGCGGAGATACTCGGCATTACCGACTATCTTATGAGAAAGCCCCGCGCTCTTTCGGGCGGTCAGAGACAGCGTGTTGCTATCGGACGCGCTATGGTTCGCGACAGTAAGGTATTCCTTATGGACGAGCCGCTTTCCAACCTTGACGCGAAGCTCCGTAACCAGATGAGAGCCGAGATCATTCTGCTCCGTCAGAAGATCGACACCACCTTCATCTACGTTACTCACGATCAGACCGAGGCTATGACTCTCGGCGACCGTATCGTAATTATGAAGGACGGCTTCGTTCAGCAGGTCGGCACGCCCACCGAGGTGTTCGATATGCCCGACAACCTCTTCGTTGCCGAGTTTATCGGTGCGCCCAAGATGAATACCTTTAAGACTCAGCTCGTTTACGAGAACGGCAAGTACTACGTAACTCCCTACGGCGCGAAGATAGAGGTCACGGGTGCAAAGGCAGATATGCTGAAAGAAAAGGGAATTACCTCCCGCGAGATCATTCTCGGCATCCGCCCCGAGCATTTCGTGCTTTCGAGCGAGGGCGACAGCGCGGCTATCCCCTGCAAGATCACCGTAAACGAGATGATGGGAAGCGAGCTTCACCTGCACGGTGTTGAGGAGAACGGCGACAAGCTCATCGTGCGCGTTCCCACCATTTCGCTCAGCGACGAGCAGAGAAACTCTCTCACCTTCGGCTCTTACGTTTACGTTACCTGCGAGGGTAAGGTAATGCACTTCTTCGATCCCGAGACCGAGAAGAACCTTCTCAAATAATTTACGCTTCAGGAGTGCGAAAATGCTTGAAGAAAAGGAATTTGGCAGTTTAAAATACGTTGTTCGCTATCCCAAGGGACATAAAGCGGGCGACAAGCACCCGACTATACTGTTTCTGCACGGCGCGGGCACGCGCGGCGACGATCTTGAGATGATAAAGGCGAACTCCTTCTTCCGCATCACGGGAGAGTACGAGGATTTCCCCTTCGTTTGCGTTGCGCCGCAGTGCAGATGCGTTGACACGTGGTACGATTATTGGGAAACGCTCAAGGCGTTCGTAAGGGATATTCTTGCGTCGGATTATTGCGACGAGCATCGCTTTTACGTCATCGGCAACAGCATGGGCGGCTACGCCACCTGGCAGATGGGTATCAGTATGCCCGACGTGATCGCCGCTATCGCGCCCATTTGCGGCGGCGGCGTTGCGTGGAATACGGGCAGGCTCAAGGACGTTCCCGTATGGGCGTTCCACGGTGCTAAAGACCCCGCGGTGAATATTTCCGAGTCCATAAGAATGGTCGACGGCGTAAACAAGCGCGGCGGCAACGCCAAGCTGACGGTATACCCCGACGTTCAGCACGATTGCTGGCTCAACGCCTACGCAGACCCCGCACTCTTCGAGTGGTTTTTGTCACATACGAAATAAAAACGCGAGCAGTTGGCACAAATGTGCTAACTGCTCCCATTTTTTATGGGAAAAACTTGACTTTTCCATAAAATAAGGTATAATATATAATAGGGTGTTGTAGGCATCTAAAAACACAAACGGAGTTTTGAAATGAAAGAATACGAAAGATTAGAACGTATAGGCACAGAGCCTCACAGAGCGTATTATATCCCCTTTGCCGAGAATGACAGAGTCGGAACGAAGTTCGGCATCGTAAACCGCGCGACAAGCTCGCGCTTTATCTCGCTTGACGGCACTTGGCTTATCAAGCAGCACAGAAACGTCGAGGAAGCTGTGCTTTCCGAGGAGCTTACCGAGAAGATCCCCGTTCCTGCCTGCGTGCAGATGCACGGATACGATCATATCCAGTACATAAATTCCTCGTTCCCGTTCCCCGTAATGCTCCCCCACATGCCCTACGACAATCCCTGCTGGCACTATCGCCGCAGCTTTGCGCTGGCAAAGAAGGCGGGCGAGCGTTACTACCTCAACTTCGAGGGCGTTGACTGCTCCTTCTACCTCTACGTCAACGGCGAGTACAAGGGATATTCCCAGATAGCTCACGCAACGAGCGAGTTTGATATTACCGACCTCGTTCGTGACGGCGAGAACGTGCTTGACGTTATGGTTCTCAAGTGGAGCGTTGCTTCCTACCTTGAGTGTCAGGATAAGTTCCGTTTCTCGGGCATTTACCGCAACGTTTACATTCTTTGCCGCCCCGAGGAGCATATTACCGATTATAAGATCGAAACTACCGTCAAGGGCAAGACGGGTAAGATGAAATTCATAAACGAGAGCAAGGTCGACGTCGACCTTACCTTTGGTCGCCAGCACCTCGTTGCAAAGGCGGGCGAGACCGTTGTGTTCACCACGAGAAACGTTAAGCTCTGGAGCGCTGACACGCCCGTGCTTTACACCCTCGTGCTTCGCGCAAACGGCGAGAAGATAGTCGAGAAGGTTGGCTTCCGTTACGTTACCATTGAGAACAGAGTGTTCAAGGTAAACGGCGAAAAGACGAAGCTTCGCGGCGTAAACCGCCACGATTTCAACTACAAGACCGCCGCTACCGTAAGCCTTGACAATCTTATGGAAGACATCAAAATGATGAAGTGGCTCAACGTAAACGCCGTCCGTACCTCCCACTACCCCAACCGTCCCGAGTTCTATCAGCTCTGCGACGTACACGGTATTTTCGTAATGGACGAGGCAGACCTTGAGTCCCACGGCGCGGCTCGCCGCGACGGCAGATACGATATTCCGCTTTGGAACGAGTACGCCGAGATGGAGTTCTTTGCCGACGCTATCACCGAGCGTCAGGTAGCACTCGTTGAGCGCGACAAGAACCGCCCCTGCGTTATCATCTGGTCGATGGGTAACGAGTCCTCGTTTGGCAAGTCCTTCTTCGAGGGTGCTAAATACATCAGAGAGAGGGATACCACACGTCCCATCCACTACGAAAACTTCACCTGTGCAGACAAGAAGTATTACTATACCGACCTTGTCGATATGGTCAGTTATATGTATCCTCGCTTTAAGAAGATAGAGGAAAAGATACTCAACAACCCCGACGAGTTCCGTCCCTTCGTAATGTGCGAGTACAGCCACGCTATGGGTAATAGCTGCGGCGACCTTGCGGCTTATTGGAAGATGATAGACGAGCACGACGAGATGTTCGGCGCATTCATCTGGGAGTGGGCAGACCACGCCTTCAAGAAGGGCAAGGGCTTCTGCTACGGCGGCGACTTCGGCGAGACCGAGCACGACGACAACTTCTGCGTTGACGGTATCCTTTCTCCCGACCGCAAGCCCAAATCCTCCGCGCTTGAAATGCGTGCCGTTTACGGCGGCAAGCGCACCTCCGAGATCAAGGACATCCCCCTGCCCGCTATCACGGCAAGAGCGAAGAGCATCGAGATCACAGCCGACGAGCATACGGGCGAGCTTACGTCCATCAAGGCTGACGGCAAGGAGGTTCTCCGTACCCCCATTCACCTTAACATAACGAGATTTATTGATAACGACCGCGAGCTTTCCGCAAAGCTCAACGAGAGATTCCGCCTGCCCCGTTGCAAGCCCAATATCTTCTCTTGCGAGAAGCGTGATGACGGCTACGATTTCGTCGGATGCCTTGCCGCAAACTGCCTTATGCCCGCAGTTGAGTTCAAGCTCTCCTACACGGTAAAGGGTAACGAGCTTGAGATCGCGCTTGATTACGAGATTGCGGACTATATCGAAAATATGGCTCGCTTTGGTATCGAGTTCGGCGTTGACAAGGCGTGCGGCGACTTCGCCTACATCGGCTTTGGTCCTACCGAGAGCTATATCGACAAGCACGTTGCCACCGACTACGGCTACTACGAGAGCTGTGCCGAGGACAACTACGACAGAAAGTACATTCGTCCTCAGGAATCGGGAAGCCACTATGCGTCGAAGTACCTCGGCGTAAAGGGCGTTTTCGATATGACCGCGGACAAGAACTTCTCGTTCTCCGTCAACCCCTACACCACCGTACAGCTTCGTGACACTCTCCACGATTTCGAGCTGAAGCCCAATGATTTCGTAAACGTTTGCGTTGATATCGCAATGCGCGGAATAGGCTCTTACTCTTGCGGACCGAAGCTTCCCGAAGAGTATGAGATCCCCCGCAAGGGAAGCAACACCTTCAAATTCGTTTTTTAAGTAAAGGAGCAAGGCTATGCCCGAAAACAAGAACTCCCGCGGAAAATTTATAGTTTTTGAGGGAACGGACGGCTGCGGTAAGACCACGCAGACCGAGCTTTTGCGCCGCCGCATAGCCGAGTATACGGGCTCGCCCTGCCTTATCGAGCGCGAGCCCGACTCCAGAAACATCGTGGGCGCGGTCATTCGCTCCGCGCTTTACGGCGGAGTCAAGATATCGCCCGACAGTATGGCGTATCTCCACGTTGCCGACAGGCTTGAGCATATCGACTTCGTGCTTCCTCTGCTTGAGGGTGGAAGCCACGTCGTGTGCGACAGATACTATCCGTCGAATATGGCGTACAATTCGGGGGAAACGCTGAGCGTTGAGGATATCTATGAGCTTAATCGCCCGTGTGTTGCGCGCCTTGTGCCCGACGCTATCGTCTATCTTGACGTGCCGCCCGAGGTAACTCGCGCGCGCCGCGCGGCTGACAGAGCGTCCGAGGAGATCTACGATGCGGACGAAAAGCAACGCAAGGTCAGGAAAAGCTTTGAGAGCGCGCTTGCCCACGTTGCAAAAATGGAGGGCGAGGAAAAGATCATCAGGATCAACGCCGCCCGCCCGCTTGACGACGTCGCGGACGAGATCTGGGCAAGAGTAAAAGCACTTTTGTTTGAATAAAAAGCCTATAAAACACATAAGGACAGAGAAATTCTCTGTCCTTATGTGTTTGTAAATTGCTTTTTGCCTTGCAAAAAGCTTCCTTAATATTTGCCCGAAGGGCAAA
>JAZPZM010000057.1:0-5631 GCA_045544735.1 Eubacteriales bacterium | reverse complement strand
GGGCAAGATAAACTCCTTTGGAAAACGCTTCGCGTTTTCAGTGAAATCCGTTCCTGCGGAACGGGTGAAATACGCCTACGGCGTGTGAAATATTTGCCCGCGGGCAAATGTGAAATATTTTGCTTGCGCAAAATGTTAAGGTAGCTTTTTGCGGTGCAAAAAGCCGTGTTTTGGTATAAAGTGGATGAGTGTGGAATGAAAATGGAACGATTTAGCACAAATCGGGCGAGTTTGGGATGAAAATGGAACGATTTGGCACAAATCGGGCAAGTTTGGGATGAAAATGGAACGATTTGGCACAAATCGGGCAAGTTTGGGATGAAAATGGAACGATTTAGCACAAATCGGGCGACTTTGGGATGAAAATGGAACGATTTGGCACAAATCGGGCGAGTTTGGGATGAAAATGGAACGATTTGGCACAAATCGGGCGAGTTGGGGATGAAAATGGAACGATTTGGCACAAATCGGGCGAGTTTGGGATGAAAATGGTGAGCTTTGGCACGAAATGTGTGAGAATGGAATGAAATGTGCGAGAATGGCACGAAGTGTGCGTGTGTGGTGAGAAGTGCGTGAGAGCGGAAAAGAGCGTGCGCAGGTGGCATAAAGTGGAATATTCAGGAAGAAAATGGCGCGTTGCGGCAGAAAGTAGCGTGTGCGGGAAGAAAATCTCTTAAATATTTGACAAATTCGAAAAAATAGTATATAATAAATTAATTATCTCTAATTTGAGGAAAAAATATGAAAAAGTATGCTATCGGAATAGATTTCGGCACGCTTTCGTGTCGTGCGCTTCTCGTCTCGCTCGTTGGCGAGGATGCGGGCGCGGAGCTTGCCTGCGCCGTTTGCGATTATCCGCACGGCGTTATGGACAAGACGCTCAGCGCAAGCGGCGAGTCGCTTCCCGCCGACTACGCGCTCCAAGACCCAGAGGACTACCTTTACGCGCTCTCGCAGGTCGTGCCCGAGGTTATCGCGAAGGCGGGCGTTGACAAGGCTGACGTTGTGAGCGTGGGCGTGGATTTCACCTGCTCCACACTCATCCCCGTTTACGAAAACGGACTTCCGCTTTGCTTTGACCCTAAATTCGCAAAGGAAAAGCACGCCTACGTCAAGCTTTGGAAGCATCACGCGGCACAGCCCTACGCCGACCGCATAACCGAGCTTGCCACACAGCGCGGCGAGCCGTGGATAGCGCGAATGGGCGGCAAGGTTTCAAGTGAGTTTACCTTGCCGAAGCTCTGGGAGCTTCTTGACTGCGCTCCCGACGTTTACGAGGCTTGCGATTCCGTCGTTGAGGCGGGCGATTTCATCGTTTCCCACCTCGTCGGCACTCAGGTGCGCAGCTACGTGACCGCCGCATACAAGGCGCAGTACAGCGAGGCGGACGGATATCCCTCCGAGGATTTCCTTGCCGCGCTTGACGAGCGGCTTCGCTATGCCGCAAGGGATAAGCTCTTCGCGCCGCTTCTCAAGGCGGGCTCGCTTGCGGGCAGAGTGACCCGCGCCGCCGCCGAGAATTTCGGACTTCCCGAGGGCGCGGCAGTTTCGGTCGCTATGCCCGACGCGCACGTTGCCGCCCCCGCTATGGGTGTGCTTCGCCCCGGCAAGACCGTTGGAATCTTCGGCACGTCGAACTGTTATTACTTCCTTTCCGAAGAAGATATTGCCGTTTCGGGCATTTGCGGAAGCGCGCTTGACGGCGTTGCGCCCTCGCTCTACGGACACGAGGCGGGGCTTTGCTGTGCGGGCGACCATTTCGCGTGGTTTGCTAACAATTTCACCACCGCCGAAATCGCCGAGGCGGCGCACGCGGCGGACATTTCCCCGATTGCGTATATGATATCCGAGGCGGCGCAAAAGCGACCGGGTGAGTCGGGACTTATCGCGCTTGACTGGTGGAACGGCAACAGAAACATACTCAACGACAGCGATCTTTCGGGCGTGGTGCTCGGAATGAATCTGCGCACGCGCCCCCACGACGTGCTTCGCGCACTTGTTGAGGCTACCGCGTTTGCGACGCGCGTGATATTTGAAAATTTTGAAAAGCACGGTATTCGCTCCGAGTCGCTCGTTGCGGCGGGCGGAATGGCGCGCAAGGACCCGTTTATGATGCAGATATACGCGGACGTTCTCCGTATGCGCATCGAGGTCGTCTCATCTGCAAATCTCCCCTCGCTTGCAAGTGCCATCTATTCCTCGGTTGCGGCGGGCGTGTATCCCGATATTTACGCGGCGTCGGACGCGCTTGCAAGCAAGGTCTGCCGCACCTACGAGCCGAACGAGGAAAACAGCGCGATATACGATAGGCTCTACGCTGAATATCTCACTTTGCACGATTATTTCGGCAGGGGTGCAAACGACGTTATGAAGCGTCTGCGCGCTCTTGCGGCAGAGGTCAGGGAGCAGTAAAATGAAAACGCTTAAAAAGTACCTTAAACGCTATTTTATTGACGCTATGGGCGCAATGGCACTCGGACTTTTCGCCTCGCTCCTTATCGGAACGATATTCGACACCGTCGGAAAGTACACGGGGCTTGAATTTCTCGGCACTATCGCCACCTATGCAAAGGCGGCAACGGGTATGGCTATCGGCGTTGCTATCGCGCACAAGCTCGGCGCTGACCCGCTCGTTATCTTCTCGGCAGCGGGCGTTGGCGCAATGTCAAACGCTATGGGAGCTGTCATAACCTCGGACGGCGGCATCTTCAAGTGGGCGGCTACCGCAAACGCGGGAGAGGGGAATATATTCTATTCCGCAGGTCCTGCGGGCGCGTTCTTTGCCGTTATTATCGCGTGTGAGATAGGCAGACTCGTTTCCAAAAAGACGAAGGTGGACATTCTCGTAACGCCCGTCGTGGTGCTTCTTGCGGGATTTAGCGCATCGTGGCTGCTTTGTCCGCTCGTTTCGTACGTTATGTACTATCTCGGCGTATTTATTGCGACCGCTACCACCTTCCAGCCCTTGCTTATGGGCGTTGTGGTTTCCGTGGTCGTGGGCGTTATTCTTACGCTTCCCATTTCCAGC
The DNA here is from genome assembly GCA_045544735.1 of Eubacteriales bacterium. Taxonomy (GTDB): domain Bacteria; phylum Bacillota; class Clostridia; order Oscillospirales; family CAG-272; genus CAG-390. The sequence goes on along the minus strand of JAZPZM010000057.1, from coordinate 2,603 downwards.
GCGGCTATCTGCGCTATGATATTTTCGGGCTCTGCGCTTGCCGTCGCGGTGCAGAACGGAACGGACGAGGGCTTTTTGCTCGCGGGCGGTGCTGCGGTTGCGGGCTGTTGCGCGCAGATGGTAGGCTTTGCCGCCGCCGGCTTCCGCGATAACAAGTGGGGCGGCGTTGTGTCGCAGGGACTCGGCACGTCGATGCTGCAGATGGGCAATATCGTGAAAAAGCCGATAATATGGCTTGCTCCCACTCTTGCCGCGGCTATCACGGGCCCAATCTCCACGATGGTATTTAAGCTTAAATGTTCGGGCGTTGCCGCGGGCATGGGTACTTGCGGAATGGTCGGACCTATCGGCGTTATCGACATCACCGAGATGAACGCGACCTCTTGGGTGGGACTTGCGCTCGTTTGCATCGTTCTTCCCGCGATTTTGTCCATCGTCTTTAACGAAATTTTCCGCAAGATAGGATGGATCAAGGACGGCGACATGAAGCTCGCCGATTAAGGAGTAAAAATGGCTGATTTTTTCAAGGATGAGGACGAGGGATATTTAGAGGAGCCGTACGAAGCGCCCCCGTATCCCCTGCCTTTGCGAATACTCGGAAAAACGTTGAAATATTCGTTCATAGGCGTGATATTGCTTATAAACGCGCTCGTTCTCTGGCGTATATTTTCATCGGGCGACCCCTCGGATATGCAGGTCATCGCGGGGAATGAGGCGCTTGCCGACGCTTACGCGCAAGCGGAGCAGAGCGGAGCTCTTGACGGCTTTGCGCTCTACCAGCCCGACCACAACGATATAACCGATGAAAAGGCGACCTACGACGAGGACGGTAACGTCACAGACCCCGGAAACTACGGATATTTCGGCGTTACGAGCTCGCTTATTTTCCCCACGGCGCATCAGGCGCAGATAGTTTTCAGGTACAACGACAGCACGCTTGAGCATCTTGCGAAGGATTACGCACTTCCCGCCGTCCCCGAAAAGGGCGGGGAATATTACGACGTGACGTTGCGCGTGCTTACCGACCTTACCCCCGACGATAAGACCGACAACGACAAGGCAGAGTTTTTGGAAACGACGCGCATCAAGGCAACGTCGGCAAAGCCTGCCGAAAAAACGCTCTACACCTATCGCAGAATGGTGTTTGACGCACTTCCCGAAATTGAGGGAATAGTTGCCATATACGTTGACATATACTACGTTGACGACGTAAACTATAACGACGAGGCGTACGGGACTCTGTGCATCTGGCACGAGGATGCCAAGACCAAGACGTACGAGCTTACCCGCAAGGATATTGCGGCAATCAAGGAGTATTGATAGATGATAAATTTTAAGTATGACGAGCTTTGTGCTCTTGCAAAAAAGGGCGCACAGAAGATAGCAAAGGGAATTGACACCGCGGCTGACGTGGTAATTGCCGTTTCCGACGAGATAAGGGAGGATATTGCTTCCGTGCGCGAGCGCGACCCCGCCGCAAGAAGCAACGCGGAGATATTACTGCTTTATTCGGGCGTTCACGCTATTTTGGCGTATCGCGTAGCGCATAAGCTGTATCTCGGCAAGAAATATTTTCCTGCCCGCGCGGTGAGCCAGCTTGCAAGATTTTTCACGGGTATTGAGATACATCCGGGCGCGACCATCGGTCACGGTCTTTTTATCGACCACGGATCGGGTGTAGTTATCGGTGAAACGTGCGAGATCGGCAATCATTGCACGATATATCAGGGCGTAACGCTCGGCGGTACGGGTAAGGACAGCGGCAAGCGCCACCCCACGCTCGGTAACAACGTTATGGTCGGCACGGGCGCAAAGGTGCTTGGACCGTTTAAGATAGGCGACAACGCCAAGATCGCCGCGGGCGCGGTAGTGCTTAAGGAGATACCCGAGAATGCTACCGCCGTCGGCATTCCCGCGCGCGTCGTGCGCAAGGGCGGCGCGAAGCTTGAGGATGAGCTTGACCACGTTCACGTTCCCGACCCGATAGCGCAGCAGCTCGCGGAGCTTGAGGCGAAGGTGACTGCGCTTTTAGGCGAGGTGGCTGAACTTAAAGGCGAAAAGAAGGAGTGAAATCCAAGGGATTTCACAATGATGTATTTGGCTTGCGCCAAATATGATATACGCCTTCGGCGTATGATGAATGATGTATTTGGCTTGCGCCAAATATGAAGGAAAAAAGTGGTCAAAGCCTCGGCTTTGACCACTTTTGTTTTTATAAAATGCTTTTTGCGGTAGCAAAAAGCTACCTATTGAAAACGGGATAGCGCACTCTCCTGCGTCATTCCGAAATTTTTTAAAGAGAGCGGGAACGGCGCACTTTTTAGCGTCATTCCGAAGGCGAAGCACGCCGTTCCGTGCTGAGCCGAGCGAATCTCGCAAAAATTCCGCAGAATTTTTGCGCTTGATGTTCGCACAGACTTTCCCTTTCGGACTCTCGCCGTGTGCTTTGGCTTTTATCGTTTGAGAAGCAGTCAGTGCGAACATCAGGCGCCGTTTTTCTGCGGAAAAACGGCGAGATTCGCTCGTCGCGGCGCGGAACAACGCACCGCGACTTCGGAATGACGCTAAAGGTTGCGCTATTCCCGCACCTTAAACTTTAGGCG
>JAZPZM010000056.1:0-6117 GCA_045544735.1 Eubacteriales bacterium | reverse complement strand
GAAGTGTTTGCCTTGCGGCAAACGTTGTGGAAGGGGGTTGCTACGCAAAAAGCAAATTATAAAAGCAAAAGCCGAAGAAACGCGAGTTTCTTCCGCTTTTTTGGTAGATTTTTGCTTTGGAAAAAGCCACCGTAATTATTCATTTTTCATTATTCATTATTCATTTATTGAAGTCCGCCAGCGGGCAGCGCGCGTTGCGGCTTACGTCCTCGCCGCGTGCCTTTCTCTCGTCGTAGGAGCGAGAGGAGCAGGGGCTGAAATCGTAAACGTCCGTAGTCAGCGTGGGCGCGACCCAATGAACCGCGTTGCGGATAACTCTCTGCACGTGCTCGTTGTGGAACGAGGGGCAGGTCTCGTGTCCGGGCTGAAAGTAGAAGATCTTGCCCGCGTCACGAAGGAAGGTCATTCCAGCGCGGAAGATGTATCCGTCCTCATACCAGCTTCCGAAAACTATCTCGTGGGGCTGGCTTACCGTAAACGGCTCGGCGTAAAGCTCCTCCTCTGCAATGGGGAAGCTCGTCGGCACGCCTGCGGCGATGGGGTGGTTGGGCATAAGAGTCCACATAATTTCCTTTTGCTCGCGTCCCCAAGTGAGATTTCCCTTAGTTCCGAGAATAGCCTTGAAGGGCTTGGAGTGGTGCGCGGAGTGGAGCGCAACAAATCCCATCTTGCCAAGGTATACGCGGCTTCTTATCTTTTCAACAAGCGCGTCGTCTACCTTATCGTGTGCGGCGTGTCCCCACCAAACGAGAACGTCGGTCGCCTCAAGCACGTCGTCGGGAAGTCCCTGTGCGTCCATATCAAGCGTTGCGGTGCGGACTTCAAAAGCCGCATCCTTGCCGAGAAATTCGGCGATAGTGCCGTGCAGACCCTTGGGGTATACCTCAAGCACCTTGGGGTCGGTCTTTTCGTGAACGTTTTCGTTCCATACTGTTACGCGAATCTTTTTTTCCATTTTATTTTACCTTTCTCCCGCAGGACAAATTATTTTATACTCTCCCGAGCGAAGCACGCTAACAAGCTGCTCGCCGCTCGTTATCTCAACGTCGGTAATTATGCCGCCGCAGTTTTCAATATCACCCCGTCTGTGATAATCGCCGCCCGAGGTCTCGATCAGCGAAAACTTCTTTGCCCAAATTGCCGCAATATCGTTTCGGCTGTCGTGGCGGGCGTTGAGATTGCACACCTCAACTCCGTCTATCATATTGGGCGGAGACACCGCAATAAAGTTGCGAAATGGGTGCGCCTGAATGAAAAGCCCGCCCGCCTCGCGCACTATCGGTGATATATCGCGAAGGCGCATATCCATCATATCGGGGTTTGCGCGTAAAAACGCCTCGTCAACGCCGTAGATGAGATAATCGCTCTGGGTCTCGTTAAGCCTCAGCTCAACGCCGAGGATGACGTTAATTCTGCCCTTCGCGGCGCGGCAAACGCGCTCGTAGCCGCTAAGGAAATAATCTATCTTTTCGTCCCAACCGATATCGGATATATCGCCCCGCGTGCTTTGCAGATAGGTAAAGCGCGAAAGGTGGTCGGTCAGCACGATGGTGGAGTATCCCGCCGCGATATACTGCTCGGCAAGAGCTTCGGGCTCTTCCTGTGCGCAGGCGGATACGGTATTGCAATGACAATGCAGCTCGGTCTTGTAGCTCACGAAAAAATCCTCTTTGCTTTTACTTCATTATTATAATACTACATTATTTCCCTTCTTTCAAGTCAAACTGAGATTTTTTTACGACAAATTTTGCTTTATTCGCATATTTATTCCGCTTCCTCGTTGATTTTTAAGACAATTACCGAAATATCGTCCCGACTTCCCGCCTGACGCGCGGCGCGGACGGCGCGATTTGCCATTTCTCCCACGGGAAACTCCGATTCGATAAGGTCGAAAAGCCACACGCTCCTGCCTCCCGCCACGCTGCCGTCGGCGTCAACGCCGTCCGAGGAAAGCACGATGAGGTCGCCCGCGCGAAGCGTAAAATCGCTGCGCGTAAGCTCCGGCTCGGCAAGAATTCCCATCGGCACGCCCGGAGCATCTATGGGGAACACCTTGCCGTCGCGGCGCAGATAAGTGGGAGCTGCGCCGCTTTTGTAAAGCGATGCCTCGCCCGAAACCGTGTCGATAGCAAGCAGGTCAAGGCTGACGGAGCACTCCCCGTTCCCCGCGCGAAGCACGGTGTTTACCGCCTCAAGCGCGGACGGTGCGCTCATTCCCGCCGCAAGCATACGCCGCAGAAACAGCCCGCACTTGCCCGATGCCATCGACGCATCAAAGCCCGTGCCCATACCGTCGCAAAGGAGCGCGTAAACCATCCCGTCCTCGCGCTCGGCGCGGCAAACTCTGTCGCCGCACGAGCCGTCGCCGTCGGCGGCGGAGCGTGCCGCCCCGTAGCTGACCGAAAATCGCCGCCGTGCCTTAAATTCAACGCTTGCGCCGTGCGGCGAGAGCGGCACGAGCGTTGGGGGCGCGAGGGCGCACCCGACCGCCTCCTCAAGAGAGGTGCGAAGCTCGCCCATCCTACAGCTCGCGCGTGAGAGGTCAACGCCCTCGGCGCTTATGCGCTTGCGGCGCGTTCCGCGCACCGCAAGCGTACTAAAGCCCACGCCAAAGTGGCGCATAACGCGACGCACCGCCTCGCTTTCCTCCTCAAGATAGGCGTTTTCGGCGGCACTTTCGTCGATCGCCGTCTCAAGCACGCCCGAAATGACCTTGTATTCCGCGGCAAACGCCGAAAGCTCGCCTCCCTTGCCGCGCCCAAGCATCGCTCGGTATTCGTCCGCAATAAATCCCATCATCTGCGGCAAACGCTCACAGCGGCGGCGCAGATATTCGGGGAGCATATCCACGCTCGGCGCTTCTCCGCTAACACCGCCGCGGCATATCGAATTTATGTGCTTAACGGTTGAAGAATATTCAAGCTCCCAGCAGAGCTTGCGGTTTTCGCAATCCGTACAGCACGCATCGCACGCGCGGTCGCACGCGGCGCGAAGCTCGCCAAAGCTCGGATATCTGCCGTACTCGGCAAGGCGGGAGAAATCCCGCGCAAGCTCGGCGTAGCCCTCGGAAAGTGCCTTGAGCCTTGAGCGAAGCTCGTCCTCGCCCGTCGGGGCGGCGGCTTGCGCCTCGGTACAGACCGAAAGGCGCTGACTTATCATTCCCCACGCGCAAAAAGCGCAAAGACCGACGAGCTGGGCGGGGAAAATCGAAACGAAGTCCTGCACCGTGCCGAAAAAGAGCGAAAATACCGTGCCGCACGCAAGCACCGCCGTCGCCGCCACCAAGGGAGATACCGCGATAAGCGCGGAAGCCGCAAGTCCCGCGACGGCGTAGAGCGGCGCGTAGGCAAGCCCCGCCGCAAGACCGCAGAGTGCGCCCGCCGTGAGCGCACCGAGCCGTCCCCTTTGCCGCAGGGCAAACAGCGTACAGCCGCAGGCGGCGGCGTGAACCGCGCTAAATCCGAAAAAGCTGACGGAGCGAAGCGATAGCGTGATGGAAAACAGCACCGCGTAATAACATATCGCGTAAAAACGCACGCCTCGGCTGCTCTCGCGCTCCGGCGCTATCTCGACCTCGCCGAAAAGCGAGGAATACACGATAACGGCAACGGGAGCGACGCTCATTGCAAATATCGCGCCCCAAAGGTCGTAAAAATAAAATCCGCCCGCGATTATGCGGTAAAGCCCCACGGCAAACGCCGAGACCGCCGCCGTGCTCATTCGCAGATACAGCCCCTCGGCAAAGGGGCGCGAGGAGCGAGAGCCCTCGCGCGGCGGGTCGATGACGGCACGCGCGATAAGGCGCAGTCCAACCGCCGCGATATAGACCGCGATCATAACTCCGCCGCCCTCCAACGTCAGCGCGCCGCCGATAAGTCCGAGTAAAATAAAGGGTATGTACGCGCTTGCCGCCGATAAAAGCGCGATTCCGAGCGGTGTCGCGCCGAAAAGCGTGACCGCCCTGCCCAAAAGAAACGCGAGTGCGCAAAAGCCAAGCCCGCGTAGCATTCCGAGCGGTGCTTCGCTCCCCGCGAGGGCAATTCTGCCCACCGTATCGCGCCAAAAATCTGCCAAAACCGCCGCGCCGCCCTTCACCGCCGCGAGTGCCCGTGCCGCCGCGTCTTTAATTCCGCGCGAGGATGTGCGCTCCTCGCCGCCTGAATTTTCCTTGTTCATTTTATACGTCCTTTCCATTTCCACCGCAAAGCGCGGCAAGTGTTTTTTAGATGATAACACAACCCAAGCGACGAAAAAGTACGATATAAGTCGAGGTTGAAAAAAATCATTCGCCCAAGAGAGGAAAAAACGGCGTTTTTAGTGAAATCCATTCCTTGAGGAATGGATTTCAAATGATATATTTGCCCTTCGGGCAAATATGATGCACGCTTCGCGTTTTTAAATGATGCATTTGCCCTTCGGGCAAATATGATGCACGCTTCGCGTATGATGAATGATGTATTTGCCTTACGGCAAATATGAAGGTAAAAAGTGGATGAAGCCGCAAGGCTTCAACCACTTTTTTCCTTAACGTTTACCAACGGCAAACACTTCATACGGCGAAGCCGTGCTTCACGCGCGAAGCGCGCTTCATTGCGGAGAAGCCGCAACTTCATTGAAAACGCTCCGCGTTTTCAATATCCTCCTTTCTTCCCGCGTAGCCGCCACAAAATCTTGCGCAAAAGCTCAAACGGAAAAACGAGCAAGGGAAGCGCCATCGAAAACGCGAGTTCGGAGAGCGTGAGCGGTGCGGTGCGCAGTATCGCGCCGCCAAGGTACACGAACGCTATCTGCACCGCCGCCACCGCAAGCATCACCGTCGCGAAGGTGAGATTTCGCCCTATCCCCGAAAACAGCCGCAGTCTGTCCGTTCGCGCGTTGAAGCAATTATACACCGAGGCAAAGATGAAAAACGCGAAAAATCCCGTCAGGTGATATATCCCCGCGCCGTCGGGACGGAAGCGGCTGACGCACGCTCCGCCCTTCAAAAACGCGATGCTCAGCCCCACCGTGAAAAGCCCCAGCATAACTATCTGCTCCACCATATAGCGATTGAGAATCGGCTCGTTCATTCCCTTGGGCTTTTCGCGCATATAGTCCGCAAGCGCGGGCTCGCCCGCAAACGCAAGTCCGCCGAGAGTGTCCATTATTATATTCAGCCAAAGCATCTGCACGACCGTAACGGGCTCGTCAATTCCGATAAAGGGCGCGATCATCGACACGCCGACGGCACAGAAATTCATCATAAGCTGGAGCGTGATGAACTTGCGTATGCTCTTGAACACCGTCCTGCCGTAGAGTGCGGCGTTTGCGATGCTCTCGGCATCGTCGCGCAAAAGCACCACGTCGGCGGCTTCCTTTGCCACGCTGCTTCCGCTGCCCATAGCAAAGCCAACGTCGGCGGCGCGGAGCGCGGGCGCGTCGTTGATGCCGTCGCCCGTCATTCCGACGACCAGCCCCGCCTCTTGCGCCACGCGCACAAGTCGGCTCTTATCCGAGGGGAGCGCACGCGCAACCACGCCGATGCGCGGGAGCTTTTCGGCAAGCTCGGCGTCACTCATCGCGCCAAGCTGTGCCGAGGTGAGCGCAATATCCACGCCGCCGCCGAGAATGCCGCACTCGCGCGCTATCGCCGAGGCGGTGTCGACGCCGTCACCCGTGACCATTACCGTATGTACGCCCGCGCCGCGAAGCTTGCCTATTGCCGACGGTGCGCCGCGCCGCACCCCGTCCGAGAGCAAGACCACGAAGGCAAGCGTCAAGGAATCGGGCAGAGCCGCGCCGCACTCCGCCCCCACCGCAACCGCCACGGCACGCTCGCCAAGCGAGCAACGCTCCGCGATGAGCGCGGACAAACGGCGCTTGTCAAGCGGAATTTCCCTGCCGCCCTCGTCAAGCCGCCGCTTGACGCGCGAAAGCAGGATGTCGGGCGCGCCCTTGTAGATGCAGACGCGCTTGCCGCCCACCTCAAGGCTTACCGCCGAGAACTTTCGTGCGCTGTCAAACGGCACGCGCGAGCGCACGAGTGCCGCGGGCGGCTTTTTATCAAGCACGGACGCGAGTATCGCGCGGTCGGTGGTGTTGCCGCCGGCCGCCGTCGGCTTGCCGTCCGCGCCCCTT
>JAZPZM010000055.1:0-15347 GCA_045544735.1 Eubacteriales bacterium | reverse complement strand
TGTGATCCATATTTTTGATAATATAGTGGTCAGAGAGGACGCAACTTACGATCAACTTCAAAAAGCCGCTCTTAACGAAATGAGAATAACCGTTTATGGATTCCAGAACGAAGGTACGGAATATACGGATGCCCAAGTGCTTTGGGATATAATCGTCGAAGCCTTCGACCCCTTCAATCAAGAAAAATAATTGACCTTATGAATTTAATGCTTATTAAGAAAGAAGAACAACGATAAAATTATGAAAAAGACTTTACTGATAATAGCTGCTATGATACTCGCGTGCGTTATTTCTGTAGCAGCTACCCATGCCTACATTTACGGCAGATCCGAAACGGCAGTCACTACCTTCTCTGTCGCCGAAGATGTGCAAGCTTAACGCGCCCCCTACTTACTTTGATTTATTTATAATTAAATAAATAAAAATTTTTTCATGGAGGAAAACAGATGAAAAACATCAAAAAGACCCTGCTTATCGTCGTCGCTATGATCCTCATGTGCGCGATGTCTGCAGCCGTAACCCTCGCGCTCTACAGCGCAACCACCAACGAGCTTGAGAACACGTTTACTTTCGGTAGTGTTAGCATCAAGCTTGACGAGACCGACCCCGACAACCCCAACACTCGTGTTGAGAAGGGCGTTGAGTACGACATCGACCCCGGTATCACCTACGTAAAGGACCCTAAGATCACCAACACTTCTGACGAGAAGGCTTGGGTTCGCATGACCGTTACCTTTAACGCTGCCGTTGCCCGTGAGTTCAACACCGATCTTGCAGGCTTCGTAGTTGACGAGAACGGTGATTCCACTCTCGATCTTGACAGCTGGAATTTCGTAGGCACCTATAAGGATGGCGACGATACCGTATACGTTTACGACTACAAGTCCGCGCTTGAGGCAGGCGCTGAGACCACCGCCGTATTCTCCAAGTTCACCATTCCCGCAAGCTGGGATCCCGCAGCAGATGAATCTCTCCTTACCAGCGGTCAGGCATTTATCTCTGTAAAGGGTTATGCAATTCAGGAAAGCGGTGTCGCTGAAGCTGAGGTTGGAGCTACCATGGCTGACGTTTGGGACGAGTTCGCAGCTATCACTCCCGCTGCATAATTCACTTTAGTCAACAATTTAATTTCAAATTCAATTAAGCATTTTTAAGAAAGTGAGACAAAAATCATGAAAAAGAGAACAATGATCTTCGTAACCGCAATGGTCCTCCTGTTCGCTATCGTTACAGGTTCTACTATTGCGTATATGACCTCTACGACCCTCCCCGTTACCAACACCTTTACTTACGGTAGCGTTAGCATTACTCTCGACGAGGGTAAGGTTGGCGACAACGGCCTTTTCACCGATGCAGGTGCAACTCGCGTTATGGCAAACAGCTATAAGGTAGTTCCCGGCAACTCCTACGACAAGGACCCCACCGTTCACGTTGGTGAAAACAGCGATAGCTGCTACATCTTCGTAAACGTTATTAACGGCTTCACCGACTATGAGGCTAACGCTGACGGTGAGGATACCGTAGCTGAGCAGATGGAGGCTAACGGTTGGACCAACATGAACGGTAACATTTGGTACAAGGCTAACGCCGTAACCAAGGGCACCGACCACGTTGTATTCACCAAGCTCCACATCAGCGACTCTCTTGACAACGCGGCATCCGAGGCTGCTGCTAAGACCTCTATCGTTATCACCGCTTACGCAATTCAGTCCGAGGGCTTCGCTTCTGCTACCGAGGCTTACGCCGCAGCGGGCGCTCCCCAGGGTTGGTAATAATTTTACCATATTTTGCAGGTGATATAAGGTATAAATGAAAAAGTTCAAAAATGTAGCCATCCTTGTCGTTGCAATACTTCTCATATGTGCAATAAGCATTGGTGGCACTATCGCATATCTTGCCACTACCACCAGTACGCTGGTTAACACAATGGTTGCCGGTGAATTTGGTAATATCTATCTGCAGGAGGTTGGCGACGACGGTAGCCAAGAAATTAAGTGGTTCACGGGTATAGGTCATAAATATGAAAATGATTATAGCGTGACCCCCGGTGTCGATATAAACAAAGACCCCAAGGTCAAGTTTGAGTTTGGTGGTGAGGATTCTGTTACGAGCGCATATATTTTTGTCAGGATCCCTTACACCTATAGCAAGACTAACGGATGGGCATTTGACCAAGCATCCAGAACGCTTACCGCTTACGTTAACGGCAAAGTTGCACTTAAGGCTACGATCAATAGTGATTGGTATATAATGCAATATGCTACCGCATTCAATGAAACCAAGGGCACGGGCGAGATCGTTCTCAGCGTGGCGAACGCAAATGGGAAGGTTTCCTCTGTAACGAAGGGTTCAAGTGCTTTTGCAGTATTGACTTCTGCGGGTTCTTCCGTTTTTGCAAAGCTTGCTGACGGAATTAATACCATTGAGGTAAGCGAGGCATTGGAATTGGCTGATAGCAAGACCTTCTATGCTAATATCGATAACTATAACTTGCCTTTCTATGCGTATGCAATTCAGACGGAATCGTTTAATAACCGTCCTGCTGATGCGTGGGACGCGGTAAAAAATATGCAATAACCCCTTGGCTTTAACGCAAGTCAAAAAAATTGATTTTGACGGGCATAAAACCCGTTATATGTTCGTATACGGTTACATCGCAAGGTCGGCTTGTAGTAAGTCGATACGGCTTTGCTTCTCGGTCGACCTCCGTATACGGAAAACATACGAAAGTGAGACTTTATAATGAACAAGAAAATTATAATTTTCGTAACCGCAATGGTTCTCGTTCTGGCTTTGGCTACGGGCGCAACGTTTGCGTACTTGTTCGCTGAAGGAGACCCAATAACGAACACCTTTGAGCCGACGCGTATTGGTTCCATTACTGTTTCTGAAACAGGCGCTACCGATGGAAAAAAGGATTTCACCGTTGTTCCGGGTGTTCCGATCACCAAGGACCCTAAGATAAAATATAGCCCCGATTCCAATACACCAAACGTGGGTACCATAGTTGTTTTTGCTACTCTTGATCTTGCAGGTACTACTTGGTCTTACGCAAGCAACAAATTCACGTATACCGATGCCAACGAGAATACGCTTGATTTCACCATCAACACTGCGAATTGGCTTTACGTTGGTCGGGCAGGAACTACCGGCAACAAGCACGTGCTTGTTTACAAGAAAGTGCTTGATGGTACCAAAGCGTCAAGCGAATTTGGGGTTATTAATGGCAACACGATTAACGTAAGCGAGGGATGGACTGAAGCACAGTTGGCTACTGCTTTTGGAGCTGGTGGAGTAAAGATTACCGTCTCAGCCAGCGTTTCGCAGGCTAAGCCCAATATAACGGGTGCTGTAGGAAATACCAGTACCGTTACAGTGGCTAATGCTAAGAAGGCATGGAATGCAATATCGTCAGCGGCAAACGACATTCCGTAAAGTGCAATGGATGAAAGCGAGGTTTTAATATGAAGAAGAAAATAATACTTTATATAACGGCTATGGTGCTTTTGTTCACTGTGGTAGCGGGTGCAACGTTTGCTTATCTGTCCGCAAACTCAGGCAACCTTGTGAATACGTTTAATCCCTCTTACATCGGTAAGCCTGTGGTAACCGAGTCGGAACTTGATTTGCATATTGTTCCCAGCGTAAATATTACTAAGAACCCTACGGTTCAGTATAAGCACGATACTAATGGAACTGACGTAAAATGCGTTCTTCTCTATGCGGTTCTTGACCTTGAGCCTACCTCTACGGCTTGGGTAAGAACAGCCGGAGCTGATGCTACCAAGGGTGATAGTTATAAGTTTACCTCCAGTGGTGATACACTTACGTTTACTACTGAGCCTGACCACTGGACCTACGTTGGTACGACTGCAGGCACCAAGTACGTTTACGTTTATAAGACCGTTCTTGACGGTACCGTGGACTCAGCTGCCTTCAACGTTATTGACGGAAACGTGGTAAAGCCCAGCTCCGGTTGGACGGAGCAGGAGCTTATTAATACCTTTGGTGCAGGCGGTGTTCAGATCATAGTAGGTGCATTCACTGCACAGGCACAGCCCACCTACGATGCTACCGGAGCGACGGTAGCAGCGGCAGATGCAAAGACCATCTGGAACAACTGTCACTCCGCAGACGCCGACAAGATCTCCTAACCCCTTGACTTGAACGCAAGTCAAACTTAATTTCATTTCGCGCGCCAAAAAATAAAAATAAAAAAATACTAAGAAAGGACACGAAACATGAAAAAGAAGATTCTTGCAATCGCACTTGTTGTAGCAATGCTCGCAGTTGCTATAGTAAGCGCATCGCTTGCGTACTTCACCGACCAAGGTTATGCAGACAACACGTTTACCATCGGTAACATCGAGATCGAACTTCGCGAAGAATTCGATGAGAAAAACGCCGATCTCGTTCCCGGTGTGACTATCACTAAAGAAGTAACCGTTGCAAACACCAGCGATACCGGCAACGACGCTTACGTCCGCGTACAGATCGCTATTCTTGCGGAGCTTGCTCCCTCTACCATTTTTGCTGAGGATGGTTTCCTTACCATTACCAAGGCGAACGATGATTGGGTGTGGCCCAATGATGCGAATAACATCTACGAAGTAACGATGGGCGATGGACTTAACTACCGCGTATTCACGGGTATCTACAAGAAAGCTCTTGCAGATAAAACAACCACCGTGTCACCCGCCATTGAGACCGTTACTCTTAACCCCAAGGCAGACGCATACGTAGTCGAGGGCGCAACAAGAGACAAGGACGAACTCGTTATCTTCCTTGACGGTGATGGTGATCACGTTTGGGATGACGCTGACGCGGTGAATAACAAACCTGCTGAAAAGAAGATGACCATCAAGGAAACCGGCGATGTAAGTATTGGTAGAACCAATACTGTTGCAGGTGGAAGTACGGTCGCCACCACTACAAGAGAGTTCTTCACTCACATTCTCGTTCGCGCAGAGGCTACCCAGACCACTGGTATGACTGCTGTTGATGCAGAGCTTGCGGCTGACGACACACTCCTTGCTGCTGACGAGTACCTCGATACAGCGTTTGGACAGCCCAAGGCTACCGCAGTAACCGTTTGGGATCTTGCGTATGACTCTACCTACGCAACCGGCGTAATCAATCCCGATCAGCCCACCAACCCCTAATCGCGACTAACCGATTATGGCGCGAAAACCCCTGCTCCCTTCGGGGAGCAGGGCGTACACGGGTATCTCGGCAAGTCGGAGATATCCGCGTATGCCCTTGCGGGTATATTTCACATCGTACATCTTAGAAATGGAGAAAATAGATGAAAAGAACGATCAACTGGGCGCGCTTAAAGCGCAGAGTCATCTCAATTTCCATAATGCTGGTGCTTGTACTGGAGATAATTCCCGGCACCACGCTCGCCTTTTACACCACTAATGGTATTGCTACTAACGTGATTACGGCTGGAAATATCGAAATTGAGCTTATAGAGGAGGCAGAGGATGAAAGCGGCGGCAGAGTTCCGTTTGTGAACGTGTCGGACGCAACCCCCGGCGACTCATTTTCCAAGATTCCGATGGTGGTCAACACGGGTGACTACACCGCGTGGGTCAGGGTGTCCTCGAAAATTTCCGTGACGCTCGGCGACGGTGTGACCACCGAGACGGGCTTCGAATACGCCGATATCGATTACGATACGACGAATTGGGAGTACCGCGACGGATACTGGTATTATTTAAGTCCGCTTGAAGCGGGCGCAACGACAGCTCCGTTGTTCACCAAGGTGTCGTTTGATATGGGAATAACTAACGATTACGGTGATTGTACCGTCAGCGTAAAGCTTATAGCATACGCGGTACAGCACGTACACAACGGCGATGGCGCGGGCGAAACGGTATTTGACGCTATCGGCTGGCCCGAAGGAGGTAACGGATAATGAATAACACGAAACGCAAGATTTTAACGGGAGTGATAGCGGCAGTTGTCTGCTTCACTATGATATTGGGCTCGTTCGGCGCAATACTCGGCACGGCTTTTGGCATCCTTTCGAACGAGGACCTTATCAACGCCATCAACAACGGCTCGCTCTATCTCGGCGACGGAGTAAACCTCTCCAACATCACGCTGAACGGCGGTAATATAACCAACGTTGCAGAGGACGGATATAATGCTGTTTCCAGCAATGAGATAGCTGATAAAAAGGCTGATTATAATCAGTATAACAAGCCTTATTATTCTACTACCTATGCGGATGGTGCTACGGCAAGCGTTGAGCTTACGTATACCAATTCCACGACAAAATATACGACCTCGTATACTGTTGATTACGTCAGCGACGGGCATGCAAATTTTGGCGACCCCAACGTTGACATTGAAGCAAACACGCTTTACTATTTTACAACGAATATCAAATCGTCGGTAAGCAATCAAGATGAACCCGCTTTGCGTAATACTATGGCTGTTAAGAATGCTTCTTCGCTTGTTTGGGCTTTGGATACTGCTGCAAACATTTATGCTGCGGGAAGTAAGCTGGATGCTACTATATTTGCAGATGGACTTCTTGGCGGAAAAACCGTTTACGGCGTTTGCATAAATCAGGTTTTGCTTCGTACCGAGGCGGGCGGAAACATTACTCTCATCGGTCGAGACTTCAACGGCAACGGTTACGTTGACGACCAGCCCGTTCAGATCGACGCAAACGGCGACGGCACGAAGGAATGGTTCTACGAAAAGATAGTGCTTTCCGGCTCTACCGCTTTCCAAGCGTTTGATTCTTCTGCGCGCGAAAAGGATATAAACAATAGTAATACTTACGTTTCTAACATTCCCGGTCAGGCATATCCTCTTATCAGAATGGTCGGCGAATATAACGCTACCGATGCTAACCTTAAGTGCCAGCTTATCATAAGCGGTGCTGACCTCAGAAATAATTTTAATAACACAAACGGCGGAAAACCGGACGATACATCTAAAAGATATAATGAAGCCAATGACGTTACTTGCGGCGGAGGCGCAATTTATCTTGCTTCTGCTTCTGCGAACGGAAAAGGCAGAAACTCCGATTCCGCGACGTACGGAATGTTCAAAAACGTCGTTATCACGAATACCCGCTTCTCGCACTGCGGTTCTATACGCGGTGGCGCGGTAATGGTAGGTAAGAACTTCTACTGTCCTCAGGGCGTTCTTGATTTCAGCTACAGCGATTTCACCTATTGTTATACTGCTTACTATTCTTACGGCTATACCGGATACAGCCGTTTTGCTACGCTTTCGGGTGACGGCGGTGCAGTTTGCTTTTATCAGGATGACACGCACGCCGATGCACAGTGGTTCCACAAGAACCCCAGCCTTATTTACATTGCAAAAGTAGATTTTACCGGCGCGACCTTTACTTACTGCTATGCTATGCGTTCGGGCGGCGCACTCCACTTCGGCGGTTATTATTACAACAAGAAAAATAACCCCAGCGGTGCGGCGGCTAACGCGGGAACTGACACGTACAACGTTCAGCTATATGGTCATAAAGAGTATGAGATCGGTACGAGGATAGATGAGCTTTTGCTCGACCATTGTTCCTTCTACGGATGCGGCGCGGGCTGGCAGATAGCTAATCCCCCGATGGATGCAAACGACAACGTACTTGACGGCGCAAGCTTTATCTTGACCAATGCCGCTGACGTACTCACCATCGCCGAAGGCAATAGTATTTTCACCAATATGCTTAGCGAGCTTGGCATCACTACGATCGCCGCGGGCGCGACGACCAACGCTACCAACTCGGCGCTTTACACCATGAGGGGCATATCGGACACGACGAACACCGCCCAAGCAGATATCCGCTGGATGCAGTGCTATGACGGTAATTCTTCTAACAATAATGACTCTATTTGGAAGAGATATGAGTCGGGTAATACTACGTACAACACAAACAAGGCGCGCAGAACGTGGAACAGTTGGTTCAACATTCTTGACACCAGAATTTACGGCGGTGCAATAAACGGCGGTGCGATAAACGCCAACTGCCGTATTGCAAAAATAACCATCAGCAACTCTACCTTTGAGTACTGCGCGGCTGACAACAACGGTAGTGCAATGTATATGGATGACTACTTTGCTTGTCCCAATATGACCTTTAGCAACTGCCTCTTTGAGAATAACCTCTGCACGGTTTCCAACCGTGAGGGCGGCGGTATGGTCGCAGATACGGGAACCGTACGTGCTACGGGTATTGCTGCGGCAAATATTACGTTTGATAAATGTAGCTTCCTTTACAACTGCAATATGGGTAACGGAGCGGTGTATCTCAATATCAATAATACGTATGATTATGATACGGATAACGGTGTTACAAACTCGGCGTATAAAAAGTACTACGTAACAGACCCCGGTACTGAGGTGAACGACAGCGTGTTCTTTGGCAACTTTGCACATGACAGCGGCGCGGCTATCTTTTGTTCGGGTGTTATGGATATCAACAGCTCGACCTTTGCGCATAACTTTACTAACGCAGGTCAGGGCGGAGCAATAACGTTCAAGACGTACAGCCGTGGTGGTATCATAGTTTCGGCTACCGAGGCGCAGATGCGTCTTGACCCCGATGTTGCGGATGGCGATGCGGACGGTAACACTATCATTTGCAACAATATGGTAGGTACGGGTTCTAATTCTGCCACTTCGGGCGGCGGCGGTATTGCCATAATCGTCGATCACTCCGTCAGCGTTGGTGATAGAGACGCGTCGCGAACTGGCTCAGGCAACTACAAGACTTATCCCTACAGCTTTGACTTTGAGCTTGGTGGTGTGCTTGTATTTAACAACCACTCCAATAACGCGGGCGGCGGTATACTCTACCGTGTTACTAACGAAAATAATACGGGTAAGGACGTTAACGCATGGGTATACAACAAGAGCATTACGCTTGACACGGGACACATCTTTAATAACGATGCGCTCCAATACGGCGGCGGCGTTGCCGTACGCGACGAGTACTCTTTGCTGAAAGATATATCGTTGGCTACCATTTCGGGTGCAAACGTCTGCGGCAACGAGACGGGTACCGTGGGCGGCGGTATTTACCTCTACGTTAAGAACGGTAAAATCGATATGACAGGCGGTAACATCCTTGCCAACGTTGCAAAAGAAAACGGCGGCGGTGTTGTAATCGAGAATACCCCCGTGGTCAATATCTCGGGTGGTCAGATCGGTTCGACCGAGTATACTTATCCCAACGTCGTTCTTACTACTGATGCAAGCACCTTTACCAATACGGGCGTAAAGATAGCAGGCGGTAACAAGGCAGGCGGCGTAGGCGGTGGAATTTACATTCTGAACACAGCCTCCGCGTCCTCGTTCATTAACAAAAATACCGCTGTTAATATGACGGGCGGTCTCGTTGAGGGTAATATCGCAACGAGTGACGGCGGCGGACTTTATATGGTTCGTCCCAATGACAATACCACCTACGGTAAGATCACCTTTAACATGTCCGAGCCCGGTGCGGGTGCGGCTACTGACGGCGGTGCTTCCGCGTTCGGATTCGTTGGCAATACCGCAGTTCAGGGTGGCGGAATTTACATTTCGTCGGGTAAAGTAGACAACGATACCTACAGATACACTGCAACGATCAACGGCGGTGCGGTAAATAAGAACGTTACCTCTTCCTACGGCGGCGGTATGTTCATCACGGGCAAGTCTCTCGTTCAGCTTAACGGCGGTTCGGTTAACGAAAACGAATCCGGAAACAACGGCGGCGGTATTTATATCAACGCAAATTCCGAATTCAATATGACGGGCGGTCAGCTTTCGGGTAACAAGACCACGGCAATGGGCGGCGGTCTTTATACCTACAATGCGAACGCAAACGTTGACGGTGGTAGTATCGCAAGCAATACTGCGGCTACCAACGGCGGCGGCGCGTGCGTAAGAGGCGGCGCAACGCTTACGATGAGCGGCGGTAATATTGCAACCAATACCGCAACAAGCGGCAACGGCGGCGGTATCTACATCGACGGCTCGGGAAACACCACAACGATAAAGGTTCCTTCTGACGGAATAACCACTTTGAACGTAGCCGTTTGGACAGAGGCGCTTGGTACGACCCATAAGATTGGTAACAAAGCTGATACTATGGTTTCTGCATTCAAGACGTTCTTGAAAGATGACTTGGGCTATACTATGTCAGCTCTCGATTTGAATTTTGAATATTTTGATTCAAACGATTATAGCGGAGCTGATAACGCTGCAAAGAACGAAAATGCCGTTAAGGATATGGCTGCCAAATTCCCCAACGGTTCTTTGCACGTTATAGTTGGCGGTGCTGCCAATATATACAATACCCAAGTTCCCCGACTGGGCTCCACTCCGACTTATGATAAGTGGTATACAGCCAATATTAGTGATACAGCTAAATTCCAACTCAGTTCCGCATATCACGAGTCAGGTTCTAACCGTACTGTAGCACCTCTTACGGTATCATCACCCGCATCGCATGGAGGAAGCTACGATACCTATATGTCAAAAATATCGGTACTTGCCGAGCTGTTCTATAGGTTTGTTCTTAATAGCTCTACCTATTCGGCAACTACAGCATCGACTATTAATTCAAAATACAGCCATCTCGCTCCTGAATCAAAGACAATAGCAGGTGACGGTTCCAAGGCGGTTCTTACCGCAGGTAACATTGCAGGTAACACGGCGCTTGCCGGAAACGGCGGCGGTGTGTGCTGTGAAAATGCTGCTTCCGTTAAGATGAACGCTACCTCTGCAACCACCTACCCCGTAATCGACGGTAATACCGCAAAGAACGGCGGCGGCGTTGCGGTTATCGAGGGAAGCGACCTTACGATGCAGGGCGGATACGTTATCAACAACAAGGCGGTTGGTACTTCCACGGGTCAAAACGAGGGTAAATATTCTACTCACCTCAAGCATAGCTCCAACGGCGGCGTTGGCGGCGGTATTTACGTTGCTAACGAGTACAAGGCGGAGCTTAACGGTTCGTTGCCAAGTGACAAGGCTACGTTTACCATTAGCCTTAAGAATGACGACGATGTTGCCGTTAATACGGGTATTTACCTTAACAATGCGCAGTTCGCGGCTGACGACGTTTTCGCAAACGCATACGGTACTCAGCTTAACGTTCCCGCGTTCGATCAAATGACCGTTAAGGACAATGCAGGTAAGCCTACGGGTTGGTTTGAGGACTATGCCAACGGCGAGCCCAGATACTACGTGGGCTTGAGAGGTAACAAGTCTGTAACATCTGCCGCTCTGGCTACTGCAACCAGCGTAGAGCGTTACGACACTGCATCCGCTGCGGGACGCTATACGTATGAAGCATGGATCACCGAAGCAAGCATGGTAGCTAACCGCGCCGCGGATAACACGTCGGAGCCTACGCATTACATCAACGATGAAAATGCTTACGTTTGCGTAACTCTCGGTGCGTACGTCGTTTACGACGGTAACCTCACCATTACGAAGGTTGTCACCGGTACCGTTGACACCGAGCAGGTATTCGTGTTCCATGTAAAACGTCTTCTTGACCAGTATGGCAACGAAGCTTCTGACGTTAACCTCTTCGTTACTATTAACGTTAACTCCAGCGGCACCGGATCTGTTAAGATCTCCAGCTTGCCTCTGGGTACTTACGAGGTCACCGAGATTACCGAGTGGTCTTGGAGATATTCCGTTACCAAAACGGCAATTTCTGCAACGCAGGGAACTGTCTCTGACACCAGCGCGACGGCAAACGACGCTATCGTTAAGTTTGAAATGCTTCCTGTGGATGCAGATGAAGGTCTATGTAACGACCCGAAGATCACCTTCACAAACAAGCTTACCAAGACTCCGTGGCTTGACGGAAACAGCCAGAAGGTTGTAAATACCGCCGCAGGTGAAGCTGCTATTACGAAAAAAGAGGTTGCTTTTGCCAACTTTAAGAGAGAGGAGACGTTGATATGACAAACAATAAGTTCAAATGTTTCCTTAAAAAAGCTTTCAGCGGTCGCATGGCGATCGTAAGCTCCATCGTTGCCCTGCTTTTAGTCGGGGCAACGCTGGCACTGTTGTTCTCGGTCGGAAATACGGTTATAAACACATTCAATCCGGGTGAGGTTGACGTTAAGGTGAATGAAAGCATCAATGGCAACACTAAAACGTCTATCACCTTGGAAAACACGGGCAACACTCCTGCGTTTTTCCGTATGGCGATAACATCCTATTATACGGGAACTTATACCCTTGGCGGTACTCACACCGAGATCATCGGAAGTATGTCTGCGCCCATCTCGTTTGATTTGAATACGGCTGCAGGCTGGGTAAAGTACGGTGATTACTATTACTACACCAAGCCCGTTGCGGTTAATGCAAGTACTGCTAACCTTATACAAAGCGGTTCGGGAATCACGCTTGATTATTTCGTGGAGTCTTCTAAACGACAGAATCAGGACGTTCAGGTTACTTACAAGCAGGTAGTTGAGGTCTTTGCCGAGGCTATCCAGAGCGCACCCGCAAATGCTGTTACGGCTGCTTGGGGTGACGGCTTTAGCGTTGGTTCCAACGGCAATCTTGTTGTCCCCACTACTTAAGGAGGCGAGATGATGAAAAAATCAATCAGAGTTTTGGCGACTATCCTCGCTTGCGTTATGCTCTCTGCGGTGCTCGCTCTTGGCGCGTCGGCTGAATCAAACGTAACGTACAACGGCTCGTCGGGCACGTTCATCTTTGCACCCGGTAGTGAGCAATCCCCCACGGACCTTTTCACCGATTTCAAGGGTGTTATGCCCGGTGACAAGATCACACAGCAGATATTCATTAACAACGACGTTGATAACGGAGTAAAGGTTACCCTTTACGTGCGCGCACTCGGCGAGACCGAGGGGGCGGATTCCAAGGGATTTCTTGAGCAGCTTACCATCACGGTGGCGGCGGCTGACGGCGAGGAGCTTTTTAAGGCTCCCGCAAGCGAGTCTGCTTCCGTTGACGAGTGGGTGTGCCTCGGCACGTTCTATTCGGGCGCGGCGGTTACGCTTGACGTAACGCTTAACGTTCCGCTCGAAATGGGCAACGATACGCAGAACGCTATCGGCTTTGTGGATTGGGAGTTCAAGGCAGAGGAATATCCTCCCGAACCTGACGACCCCACCCCCACGGGCGATAACAGCCGCATTGCGATCTTCGCGTGCATTGCTATCGTAGCAGTAGTTGCCGTGGCAGTTGTTGTGATCAAAACCAAACGCCGCGAGGCGTAAAAATAAAAAGATGTCAAGTCTTTGACTTGGCATCTTTTTGTTTCCTAAAAAACTTGACGGCGGGGGATATTGGTGGTATAATATAAGTTGAATAGTTGTGTGCGCCGAGGCGCACTTGAAAGGAAAACCAAATGGCAAATTACAGAAGAGGAAGAATAAATGACGAAACGCAAAAGGCGCTTTCCGTCATTATAAGAGAGGTCAAGGACCCGCGCGTTGCTGATTGCTTTGTCAGCATCACGGGCGCGGAGGTAACGGCTGACCTCAAATTCGCAAAGATATTTTATTCTGTGCTTGGCGCAGATGCCGAGCGCGAAAAGGAGGTCGCGCGCGGACTTAAATCAAGCGCGGGCTTCATCCGCAAGCGTCTTGCTCAGGAGCTTCAACTGCGCCAGACTCCCGAGCTGACCTTCTGCCCCGACCGCTCCATTGCAAACGGTGCGCATATTTCATCTCTTTTGCACAGCATTTCAAAGAAGGCAGAGGAGAGCGATGGAGGGAATGGCGATGAAGGCGAGCATTGAGACGGCAAGACCGCATCTCGCTGATTTGACCTTCGCCGCTACCGTAGACAGACTTTATGCGCTTGCCAAGGAGGGCCCGCTTGCCCTGCTTGTTCACGCGCGTCCCGACGGCGATTGCATAGGCTCGGCGTTTGCTATGTCCGTGCTTCTCGGAGAGCTGGGATGCGAGACGAGGGTCATTTGCAGCGACAAGCTCCCCGAAAGGCTGAAGTTTATCGGCGAGGGCATCCAAGAGGACATATTGCCCGAAAGTGCCGTGGGTGTTTTTGCCGAGGGCGGACGCGCTATTTCGCTTGACGTCGCATCGCCTACACAGCTTGGCGAGCTTGATGGGAAGTATGATATTCTCCTTGCCATCGACCACCACGCAAGCTCTACGCAGTTCGCGGACAGATACCTCGACAGCGGCGCGGCGGCAACGGGCGAGATAGTTTGGCGCTTGGCGCGCGAGTGGGTGCGCCGCGGTTATATCAGCGAGATACCGCACCGCACGGCGTTTGCGGTATACGCCGCGATAAGCTCGGATACGGGCTGCTTTAAGTATTCAAACGTCACGGCGGCTACGCATCGCGCGGCGGCACAGCTTGTGTCTGCCGTTCCGGAGCACGCCGATATCGACAGATTGCTCTTTGATACGAAAACTCCGTCGCGCCTTGCAGCAGAGCGTTCCGCGCTTGAGGTGTTAAGGCTTTGCGAGGGTGGTAGAATTGCCGTTTGTCCTATGTCGAAAAAGCAGATCGCCGAAAACGGACTTGAGTCCGAGGAGCTTGACGCTCTTATCGACGTTGCGCGCTCGGTTGCGGGCGTGGAGGTCGCCTTTTCCATCCGCGAGGAGGGGGAAGGAAAGTATCGTGTTTCGTCAAGGTCGAACAGCGCCGCAAACGTGTCGGAGCTGTGCGCGGAATTTGGAGGCGGCGGACACCTCAAGGCGGCAGGATGCACGATTGAAGCCGAGGGGCTTGAGGATGCGGTGAAGATAATCGTTTCCGCGGCAAAGCGTCTTATTGCGTAAGGAAAAATAAAAACGATATTTTTTTAATAAAATCAAATTTTTTTGAAATTACTATTGACAAACTGCTTTATTTATGGTAATATATTAAAGCAGTTTTATGCGGGTGTAGTTCAATGGTAGAATTCCAGCCTTCCAAGCTGGTCGCGTGGGTTCGATTCCCATCACCCGCTCCAATACCGGATGGGCGGCATCTTAACGGATGCCGCTTCCCTCGGAAAATGCGCCTTTAGCTCAGTCGGATAGAGCAACTGCCTTCTAAGCAGTAGGCCGGGGGTTCGAATCCCTCAAGGCGCGCCATATGGTGGGTGTAGCTCAGTTGGTTAGAGCGTCAGGTTGTGGCCCTGAAGGCCGTGGGTTCGAATCCCATCATTCACCCCATAAAGAAACAGCACTTCGCGATGCGAAGGGTGAATGATGGGATTCTGAACCCACATTTGCGCGTATAATTTGTACGAACTTCTTTATGCCTGCTACGCGCAAATTATATGAGTTGCAGAGCAACTCATAGTGGGTTCAAATCGTAAGCGCAGCGTTCACCCCATAAAGAAACAGCACTTCGCGATGCGAAGTGCTGT
>JAZPZM010000054.1:0-6143 GCA_045544735.1 Eubacteriales bacterium | reverse complement strand
GGGTAGGGCAGAGCGATACGCAACGGTGGCAGTCCACGCACTTTGACTCGTCGCTGAGCATGATCTTGCGTTCCTCATCGTAGGTATGTACTTCGTTGGCGCACTGTCGTTCGCAAACACGGCAGGTCACGCAGCGGCTGTCATTTCTGACAACTTCAAATTCCGGATAGATAAAGTTTACAGCCATCAGAAACAGCCCTCCTTTACATTGACGATAACGGGCTCACCGCCTGCGGGTGCCCAGATATTTTCCACGTTCGGTTCCATTACGCGAATCGCCGCTTCTTCGCTTGCAATATATACCTTATTATTCTTTTCACCGACAACCATGGAACGAAGCTTGAGACGGTCGTTGAGCGCCATAAGTCCTCCGTTGTAACCCAAAACGATGGAAAACGGACCCGTTATGAGCAGGCTTGGGAAAAGGGTACGAAGATAGGTATGCTTCTCCTTATCCTCTATATCGGTTTTATTGGCGATCGTGCTCCAGAAGGGAGCGGCAACAACGCTTGTTGCCTCTTCAAGCGTAAGTCCCTGCACACGCACGAGATAATCAAAGATGTAGGTAATGACCTCGGTATCGGTCTGGAGATTACACTTGTATCCAAACATTTCAATATATCTTCTGTTTGCATCGTAAGAAGAGATCTCTCCGTTATGAACGATAGAGTAATCAAGGAGAGTAAAGGGATGCGCTCCGCCCCACCAGCCGGGCGTGTTGGTCGGATATCTGCCGTGAGCAGTCCACGAGTATCCTTCATATTCATCTAATCTGTAGAATTCGCCAACATCCTCGGGAAAGCCGACTGCCTTGAAGGTTCCCATATTCTTTCCGCTGGAAAATACGTATGCGCCGGGCATTTCGGTATTGATCTTCATGACGGTACGAACGACAAATTCCTTTTCGTCAAGCTGCATGGAATCAAGCACGGAACGCAAGGGAGCAACGAAGTAACGCCATATGATCGGCTCGTCGGTAATGGATGGTATTTTTTTCGTGGGAATGATCTCGGATTTTACAATTTCAAATCTTTCCTTTAAGAATACTTCGCAATTCTTTCTCGTTGTACGCTCATCAAAGAAAAAATGAAGAGCGTACAGATCCTTGTATTCCGGATAAATGCCGTAAGCGGCAAAGCCACCGCCCAGACCGTTGGAACGATCGTGCATAGGCTTCATCGCTTCAATAATCGGTCTGCCCGACATTCTCTCACCGTCCTTGGCGATTACCGCTGCGATGGCGCATCCCGATGGAATACGTACTTGACCTTCTTTCAACATAATAGCAACCATTGCCTTTCCTGAAACAAAAAAGCAAAGGCGTTCACGGATAGACAGCGTGTGCTGTATCCTATGAACGCCTTTGCTCATATGCAAGCATTATAGCACGAAACTTGCAGATTGTCAAGACGTTTTCGGGAAATATTTCAGATTTTGCAGGATTTTTCAAAAAACTTTTCAAAAACCCCTTGACAAACCACAAGCGAGGGTGTATAATGTGTCGCGTAAAGGCGAAGGCGTCTTTGACAGGGTAACACCTATCAGAGCCGCCTTTGCCTTTTTATGTTTCGTACATTAAGGAGGATTTCTGTTATGTCATACGTAGATGAGGTAATAGAGCAAGTTGTAAGTCAAAACCCAAACGAGCCCGAATTTCATCAGGCAGTCAAGGAAGTTCTGGAATCGATCCGAGTAGTGGTCGATCAGAATGAGGAGCAGTTCAGACGCGATGCTCTCTTGGAGCGTCTGTGCAATCCCGAGCGCCAGATCAAATTCCGTGTACCGTGGATCGACGATAAAGGACAGGTACACGTCAACACCGGCTATCGCGTTCAGTTTAATAGCGCGATCGGTCCGTATAAGGGAGGCTTAAGACTTCATCCTTCTGTTAATATTGGAATTATTAAGTTCCTCGGCTTTGAACAGATTTTCAAGAATTCGCTTACGGGTCTTCCCATTGGAGGAGGAAAGGGCGGTTCCGATTTTGATCCCAAGGGCAAGAGTGACCGAGAGGTGATGGCGTTCTGTCAGAGCTTTATGAGTGAGCTTTGCAAATACATCGGAGCAGACACAGACGTTCCCGCGGGAGATATCGGAACGGGGGCACGCGAGATTGGATATATGTTTGGTCAATATAAGAAGCTCAGAGGCTTGTTTGAGGGTGTACTCACGGGGAAGGGACTTTCCTATGGCGGTTCACTTGCAAGAACCGAGGCTACGGGCTATGGTCTCTTATATCTGACCGAGGAAATGCTGAACTGCCACGGTGTAGATATAAAGGGAAAGACCGTTACAGTTTCGGGTGCCGGTAATGTTGCCATTTATGCAATCGAGAAGGCAGCGCAGATGGGGGCAAAGCCTGTGACCTGCTCAGACTCTACCGGTTGGGTTTACGATCCCGACGGAATCGACGTTGCGGCGCTCAAGGAGATCAAGGAAGTCAAGAGACAAAGACTTACGGAATATAAGAAATACAGACCAAATTCCGAATACCACGAGGGCAAGGGTGTATGGACCGTTAAGAGTGATATCGCTCTTCCTTGTGCTACGCAGAACGAGCTTGACCTTGAGGATGCAAAGATGCTGGTTGCAAACGGTGTGATCGCAGTTTGCGAGGGGGCAAATATGCCTACCACTGCCGAGGCGACCAAGTATTTCCAAGAGAACAACGTGTATTTCGTTCCGGGTAAGGCGGCAAATGCGGGCGGTGTTGCAACATCGGCGCTTGAAATGTCTCAGAATAGCGAACGCTTGTCTTGGAGCTTTGAAAAGGTAGACGGTGAGCTCAAGGGCATTATGGTTCGTTTGTATCACAACATTGACGATGCCGCAAAGAAGTATGGCTTTGAGGGCAATTACGTAGTCGGTGCGAACATTGCGGGCTTTGAAAAGGTCGTAGATGCAATGAATGCACAGGGCATAGTTTAAGGTAATAAGTAAGAGTGAAAAGTGAATAAGTGAAGGCAATGGCGTCTTTCTTGTGTAAAAAGCAGGACAGACGCCTATCACATTTTTTAGAACAATTTGCAAAGGAGAAATATATTATGGCAACGGTAAAAGAACAATTCGGAAGTCTGGTCTTTGATGACAGAGTGATGAAAGCGAGCCTTGATGCAAAGGTTTACGCTTCCTTGAAAAAGACCATTGATGAAGGAAAGGAGCTTGATCTGACGGTTGCAAATGCGGTGGCAGCCGCTATGAAGGATTGGGCGGTAGCTCACGGTGCAACCCATTATACACATTGGTTTCAGCCTCTTACGGGTGTTACGGCAGAGAAGCATGACAGCTTTATTTCACCTGCTCCCGATGGCGGAGTCATTATGGAATTTTCGGGCAAGGAGCTGATCAAGGGTGAGCCCGATGCATCTTCGTTCCCCTCGGGAGGACTTCGCGCTACCTTTGAGGCAAGAGGCTATACCGCTTGGGATCCTACCTCTTACGCATTTATCAAGGGAAAGACGCTGTGCATTCCTACAGCATTCTGCTCCTATGGTGGCGAGGCTCTTGATAAGAAGACTCCATTGCTTCGTTCTATGGAGGCACTCAACGTGCAGGCTCTCCGTATTCTGAAGCTTTTCGGAAACGATACCGTAAAGCGTGTTACAAGCTCGGTCGGTCCCGAGCAGGAATATTTCCTCGTTGACAGAGAAATGTATAACAAGAGGAAAGATCTCATATACACCGGGCGCACGCTCTTTGGCGCGAAGCCTCCCAAGGGGCAGGAAATGGATGACCATTATTTTGGTGTTATCAAGCCCCGTGTAGCTGCTTATATGGAGGATCTCAATGAGGAGCTGTGGAAGCTTGGTATTCTTGCAAAGACTGAGCATAACGAGGTCGCACCCGCACAGCATGAGTTGGCACCCATTTATACCACAACGAATATTGCCACCGACCACAACCAGCTTACGATGGAGATCATGCAGAAGGTGGCTGCAAAGCACGGTCTTGTTTGCCTGCTCCACGAAAAGCCCTTTGCGGGTGTTAACGGCTCGGGTAAGCACAACAACTGGTCTATTGCAACCGATGCAGGACAGAATTTGCTCTCTCCCGGCGAAACACCCTACGAAAACGCGCAGTTTTTGCTGTTCCTTTGCGCCGTAATCAAGGCGGTTGACGATTATCAGGACCTTCTCAGAATTTCGGTTGCTACCGCAGGCAACGATCACCGTCTCGGTGCAAACGAAGCACCTCCCGCCGTGGTATCCATCTTCCTCGGTGACGAGCTGAACGCTGTCCTTGAGGCAATCGAGAACGATACCCCCTATCAGGGTGCTAAGAAAACAACAATGAAGCTTGGAAGCGACGTTCTTCCCAAATTTAACAGAGATACCACCGACCGAAACCGCACCTCACCCTTTGCATTCACGGGCAACAAGTTTGAGTTTCGTATGCTTGGTTCCTCCAACAGCATCGCCTGTGCAAACATTATGCTGAACACAGCTGTTGCGGAATCATTGAAAATCTATGCTGACCGTCTTGAGGGCGTAGCTGATTTTGAGACTGCATTGCACGATATGATCAAGAAGACCATCAAGGATCACAAACGCATCATTTTCAACGGTAACGGTTACGACGATTCCTGGATAAAGGAAGCAACCGAGAAGAGAGGTCTTTGCAACTATCGCACCACAGCTGACTGTATGCCACATATTCTTGATGAGAAAAACGTAAGAATGCTGACGTCTCACAAGGTTTTTTCCGAGGTGGAGTTGAAATCCAGGTATGAGATCATGCTGGAAAATTACTGCAAGACGGTTATGATCGAAGCGTGTACGATGGTCGATATGGCAAAGAAGCAGATTCTTCCCGCCGTCAGTGCATATACGACCGATCTTGCCGAAAGCGTTGGAAAGAAGCTCAAGCTCGGTACAGATATTGCATGCAAGTACGAAAAGGAAGCCGTTAAGAAGCTTTCCATTCTATGCGATAAGATAGCCGAGGCGACCGACTTGCTTGAGGGCACACTTGTTAAGATCAAGGCGGCAGAGAGTATCGGGGAAGAATCCGAAATGATTCGTGATGCAGTCCTTGTCGCAATGAGTGAGCTTCGCGTGGCATGCGACGAGGCTGAGACGATGACCGCCGAAAAATACTGGCCGTTCCCGACTTATGGAGAACTTTTGTTCGGCGTGAGATAAACAGAGCATTTACATTAAGGAGATGATTGATATGGATGCTACAAGCATCATGGAATTTGTAAAGGAAGCCGTAACGACCGAGGTGTTCGGTGTGTGGTTTTTGATTGGAGCCGCGCTTGTATTCTTTATGCAGGCAGGCTTCGCAATGGTTGAAACAGGCTTTACCAGAGCGAAAAACGCAGGTAACATCATTATGAAGAACCTGATGGACTTCTGCATCGGAACGGTTGTGTTCGTTTTGCTGGGCTTCGGACTGATGATGGCTGAGGATTACGTTTTTGGTCTCGTCGGAGTACCGAATCTCGATATCTTTACCGATTTTGGTGGATTTATCAAGGAAAATGCTTCGAGCTTTGTATTTAACCTTGTGTTCTGCGCTACCGCCGCAACCATTGTTTCGGGGGCTATGGCAGAGAGAACAAAATTTGTTTCGTATTGTATTTATTCCGGTGTGATCTCTCTTGTCGTTTATCCGATTGAGGCAGGCTGGGTCTGGAATTCTCAGGGTTGGCTTGCGCAGTGGGGCTTCCACGATTTCGCGGGTTCCGCTGCCATCCACTCGGTTGGAGGCTTGACCGCATTGATCGGTGCAATTATGGTTGGTCCCCGTCTTGGCAAATATGTTAAGGATAAGGCGGGAAAGGCTACAAAGGTAAACGCGATTCCCGGTCACTCTATCACGCTTGGCGCGCTTGGTTGCTTTATCCTTTGGTTTGGATGGTACGGCTTCAACGGCGCGGCAGCATGGGATGGAACCTCTTTGGCATCCATTTTCCTTACTACAACCATTGCCCCCGCAGTTGCGACCTGCACGACGATGATCTTTACTTGGATCAAGAACGGCAAGCCCGACGTTTCTATGTGTCTCAATGCTTCCTTGGCAGGACTTGTAGGCATTACAGCGGGCTGTGATTCGCTGGATGCGATCGGTGCTACGGTTGTTGGTGTCGTATCGGGTATCCTTGTTGTAGTGGCTGTTGAGTTTCTTGACCTGAAGCTGCA
>JAZPZM010000053.1:0-18488 GCA_045544735.1 Eubacteriales bacterium | reverse complement strand
CATCATTTAAAAACGCTAAGCGTATATCATATTTGGCGCAAGCCAAATATATCATTTGAAAACGCTCCGCATTTTCACCTTTTCTTCTTTTTAACCGAAAATCCGAACGAGCCGAGCTTTTTGCCAAGCTCAAAATACTCGCCGTGCGAGTACGCGGCAAGGCGCGCGCGGTCAAGGTGAAGTCCGCCCTTCTCGTCAAGAAGCGACTCCTCAACACCCACCGCCACCACGTCGGCAAGGAACATATCGTGCGTTCCCTGCGGCAAAACGCTGTACACCTTGCACTCAAGCGACATCGGCGACTGCGCGATCGACGGCGCGCCGACCTTGTGCGACGGCTCGGCGGTAAGCGAAAATCTCTTGAATTTATCCACCTTGCGCCCCGTATACACGCCACAGCTATCCGCCGCGCGTACCATAGACGAGGGCACGAGATTTATTACGAATTCCCCCGTTTTGCTGATTATTTCGTGCGAATATCTCGACGGGCGAAGCGAAATATACACTCGCGGCGGATGCGTGCAGGTGATACCGCACCAAGCCACCGTCGCCACGTTGGGGCGCTCGCCCTCGGCGCACGAGGTGACGAGCACCGCGGGCAGCGGCGAAAGCATTGCGCCACCCTTCCATTCTAACTTTGCCATATCTTAAAGCGAAACTCCGCCGATAACGGAAACTGCGTAATCGTCAAGCAGGCAAACGAGCTTTTCAAATCGCACTCTGTCCGTCTTACCCTTGCGCTCGACGAGAATGACGGCATCCGCCGCCTTTGCCGCCTCAAAACACGAAAAATCCGAAAGCACGTCACCGACGTGCGTGACCTTCACGCCCGAAAGCTCCGAGATACGCTTTGCAAGCTCCGCTCTCGTCGCCTCGGCACGCTCGCCCTTAAGACTTCCGACGACGGCTACGCTTTCGTAGCCCTTTTCCTCCAGATCGCGAATCAATGCGTCCTCGGCGAAGCTCATCTTCTGCTTTTTCGCAGTACAGCTCTCGCCGTAGAGCTTAACGCCGTACTCGGCAAAATCCTCGGCATCGACCATCGTGGGCTTGAAAAATTCAACGATAACTATTCCGAGTGCCGCAACGACCGCGCCCACGAAGCCGAAAATTATCGCGTATTTCATCATCGCCTCGTACACCGAGCCCTCGGGCGTGATGGACTGCATTCCGCCCGAAACGTGCGAGTCGACTACCGCCTCGCCAAGCGGAGTGCAGGTTGCGCCCGAGCCGACGAACTCCATCGCCGTGGCGCAAAGATATTCACTGTAGCAAGCAAGTATGTTTTCGGCAAACGCCTCGTCCTTTGCGGTAACGCTGAGGGTTATCATAGGCGTTCCGCTTGCAATAGCGGTCGTAAGATATCCGCCGAGATCGCCGTGCTCAAGCTCGTCGCCCTTTTTCTTACCGAAAAGCTCCGCAAGACTCTGCGCTTTTTTGTCACCCGCCGTGGTCTCTGCCGCCTCGGTGTTTGCGGCACCCGTCTCATCGGGGGCTTCCTCGCCCTCGTAAAGCTCAATAAGTGCCTCCAGCACCGCGGCACGGCAAGCGGCGTTGCCGAGAATATTGGTAACGATGGGGGCGGTAGCAAGCTCCGCCTCTATCAGATCCGTCTGCGACTCTCCGTCGGGAAGCGAGATGAGAAACGCGCGGCTGGCGGTGTATTCGACCGAAAAGGTTATCTCGCCGCTCTCGTCGGACTCCGCCTTTGAAAACGCGAAGCCCGCGCCGAGAAGCGCAAACACGATAACGCCCACGACGGCGGGAACGATGAACTTTCTAAGCGAGCAAAGTATGCCCTTGAAGGTGAAATATTTAAACATTTTGTCTTTCTCCTATCTTTACGTTAGAGTTTTTCGAAAACATTTTTGCAAACGCGTAGCAGAAAACGAGAACCACCCAGAACTGAATGTAGACCACGAAGGTCAGCCACCCCGTCGCCTCGGCGCGAGGAATGAGGAAAAAGCTCATAAGGCAGTTGAGAATGAAGATGCGCCAGAAACGGTTTTTTCTGAATATCGGTATCATACACGCCATAAACGCGCCGAGCGCGAAGCAGAAAACGACCATTCCGATATACCCGAAATCCGCGTAAGTCTCAAGCAAGAACGACGAGCCGTAGCCGTTGCCCTTAAGGTAATCGGGGTTTGCGATATAGGACATACTGTGCGCAAAGGAATTTCCGTATATCGCCTTGTGCGCGCTGTTTCCGTCGCCGAGCGGCGCTGTTCCAAGCAAAAATCTGCCTATCGGGCCGTACGCGAAATAGTCGATAAATCCACCGAAGGTGTAGCATTTCGCAACGACCGCGGGAAGCGCGGGCAAAGCGAGGAACGCAAGGTTCAGTACGTTAAAGGAAACGCCCTGCTTGTGGAAAAAGTCAGGCGCAAGGTCGAAAACGCCGCCCGAAAAGCCCGCGTCCGCGCGAGTGTAGTTGAGCACTCCGAGAAGAAGCACCGCGGCGGGCGCGCCGACGGCAATGCAGGTGCGCTCAAATTTTCCGAGCCAATAGCGCGTGCCGTCAAGATAATCGCGGATGATGAAGTATATCCACGCAAACAGCACCGCAAGCACGGCGGGATTTCGCGCACCGAGCAAGAGGTCGGGCGCGGTGGATACGACGTAGCCGCCAAGCGCGATGAAGGCGGGGAGCTTTTTGGGCATAGTGGCAAGATAAACGCACAGGAAAAACGGCGCGAGCGTTGCTATCGCCCCAACGAAGAACGGAAGCGAGCTTTCGTACCCCGCGTACATATCCGAATACTCCGCCGAGCGAAGCTTGATAAGCCGCTCAAGCCCCTCAAGAAGCGAAAACGCAAGCGAGGCGTAAAAGCCGATAGCCGCAGTTTTTTGCAGAGCCGAGGAAAAATCGTCCTCCTCCGCCGTGAAAAACTCCGCCGAATGCTCGCGCTCAAACGTGCCGCGACGATAAAGCATCTCCTCGGCAAAGCGAGTGCCGAGATGCACGGCAAGCAAGCCGAAATATATTATCGTAAAGGCGAAAAACATCGCCTCGGGCACGAAATACGCCCAATACTCGCCGCGCAATAGGTCAATCGTCGGGCGGCAAAGCAGAAAAACGAAGAAGGTAACGTAGAAAAACACGGAAATACAGCGCCGCCGTACCTCCTCCAGCGCGTACTCAAACGCGGCAAAAAAGACGAGCAGACAAGAAATGAGAAGGATATCAAAATTCGCAAACACCCTGCCTATCACGAACAGCCCGACGGACGCAATGATAGCGCAGGCACGCAGAGCCCCAAAGGCTCTTTTGCGAGTCCGCCAAACAGGTTTTTCCATCCTCCTCACCTCCTTTTTATAAATTTATCCTCTTTTTAACAGCTCCTTGGCGTAGCCGAACGCGCCAAAGAGGTGTTTTCTGTCAAATATCAGGGCAATGACGAGCAGTACCCCAAACGATGCGACGGCAACGGCGGCGGCGTAGAGCGCCCACTCCAAATATCCGCCCGCCGCGATGTCGACCTTCATTGCAAAGATATACGCCGCTATGAACGGCACGGCAAATCGCGCCGCGCGAGCGAAGCTTTTGAGCGGTGAACGACCGAGAATGCGGCAATTGCTGTAAATTATCGTGTCGGGCGTGCGGTAGAGCGACGCAAGCACCGTTCCTACGAGAACGCCGACGATGCCGAAACGCCAAACGAGCGCGATCTCGCCCACGATACATATCGCCGCCTCGGCAACCGCGCGGTATTTCGTCTCGCCGTAATGCCCCTTGGCGCAAATGACCGTAGTTCCGGGCGTGCGCAAATTGGTCAGAAGTCCGACGAGGGCGAAGGGCAACACCACCTCGGGACGAATATAATTCGCATCGACCGCGCCCGACATATAGATACGCTCAAACGGAATTATCATAACCATCGCCGTCATATAAACGCCGTAGGTCATTATGTGGAACAAAAGCTCGTATATCTCGTAAACGCGGTGGAGCTTCGCCTTATCGTCCGACAGCATAAGATTTCCCATTCCCGCAAGCATAGCGGACGAAACGGTCGACAAAACGGTGTTAAGCCCGTTGAAAACGAGATTGTAAACGTAAAAAACGTTGGACTCGGCAAGTCCGCACACCATCGACACGATGAGCGTCTGGCTGCCGAAAATGACGATGCCCGATATGTGATGCACCGTCGCCGCGCCGCGCTTGGATATCGCGGAAAGCTCAGGCTCTGCCGTCTTGTCAAGGTAGCGATATCGCCGCGTGACGTAGGCGGTGAGCAATATTATGCGAAGCAGATAGGTAGTGGCGGCGGCAAGCTGGACCGTGACGATGCCAAAGCCGAGCTTTATAAGCACCACCGTAAGCACCGTGCTGAACACCGAGCCCGCTATCTGCGCGAAATTTACGATATAAAGCCGCTGGTCCGCCGTGAGCAGAGCGCGGTACTTGCCTATCATCCACAGCTCCGAAAAGCCCGACAGCGACATTATCAGCACTATCGACGCAACGAAGAAGTAGTCAAGCTCCTCCTCGATAAGAAGCGGATAGACCGCCGCAACGATGACGGAAATGACGGTGAAAACCGCGCTTGCGCGGTTGAACGCCCTGCCGACCGCGTTGTAAATGGAGCTTATTCGCCCCGTATCGCTCTTTTCAAGCGGCTCGTAGAGCGCGACCACGGTGGAGTCCGAAATGCCCGATCCGACGAGCGAAACGTAGCTGACTATCTGCCGCACCGTGTTGACAAGTCCGCTGATGACCGAGCCGAAGCGCCCCGTGATAAGCGGCGGAAGAATGATGTTGACTATGATATTTACGAACTGATATCCGCAGTTTGAGATAAGATTTATAAGCGCGGACACCGTGCGCGAGGCTTTTTTCTTCATCTTGCCTCCTCTATAAGCTCTCGCCATAGCGCGAGCACGCGCGCCTTTGAGAACTTGTCAATGGAGATGCCCGATTTCTCGGAAAACGCCACTCTCTTGCCATCGTCCTCGATAAGCTCGTTTACGCGGCGCGCCATAGCGTCCGTGTCGTAGGTGGGGATGAGGTAGCCGTTTACGCCGTCCGTAACTATCTCGGCAGGTCCCGTGGGGCAGTCGAAGCTGACGATGGGAAGCCCCGCCGCCTGCGCTTCAAGAAGCACGAGGGGAAGCCCCTCGTAGTACGAGGGAAGAATGAAGATGGCGTATTTCGGATACCGCAGGGCAAGGTCGTTTACGTTGCCCTTGAAGGTGATAAAATCCGTAATGCCAAGCTCGCTCGCCTGCGCCTCCAGCGCGGCGCGACAGCTTCCGTCGCCGTAGATGTCAAGATGCCAATCGGGGTGCGCGGCAAAAACGCCCGCCGCGGCGCGAAGAAGCATATCCTGCCCCTTGACCGACTCCAGCCTGCCCGCGCTGATAAGGAGCTTTGACGCGGCATCGTAGCTCGCCTTAACGCTTTCGTTTTTCGTAAACCAATTAGGTATCACGCGCAGTTTTTCGTCGGGAACGCCGAAGGTGCGCTTGAAATTTTCCCTGTCGCGCTCGGTGAGCGTAACGGTAACGTCGGCTTTTTTCGCGCCGAGCTTCTGGCGGTAGAAATGCTTTTTACCGTAGGTCTGATTTTCAAGATTGGAATGCTCGCAGTAGATGAGCCGCGCATTCGTGCGGCGCACGCCGTAGGCGGCAACGCCGACCACGCCCGCCGTAATGGAGAAAACGACGTCAATGCCGTGCTCCTTGATATAGCGGCGAAGCCAACGCGCGTAGGAAAAGAGGTGCGCAGTGATGGACGCGGCGTTTTTCTGCATATAGGCAAAGCGGTAATTCCCCGTCGGAGCAAAGCTCCTTTCGTCGAAAAGGGAGAGCAGATGTACCTCGTACGAGGCGCAAAGCTCCTCACACATACCGATAGCAACGCGCTCCGCGCCACCCGTAAGCGACACGTCGTACACCAGCAGTGCAATTTTTTTCATTCCCTCTACCTCCGAGCATAAAACTTCATTATATTATACCACACAAGCGGAAAAACATCAATACTTATCGACAAAAAAGCCTTGACTTGCCAAAATGGGCGGTGTATAATAATGTATAATGAAAAAATATCATCTGCCCGTGGCACAGCTGGATAGCGCGTCAGACTCCGACTCTGAAGGCCGCAGGTTCAAATCCTGTCGGGCAGGCCAAGCATATGCAGATGGGCATCGCCCATCTGCATATGCTTTTTCTGTTTGTATGATGAAGAACCTCTCCGCATCTTGCCAAAGATGCGGAATATCGGCGCGCCGCACTGTTTAGCGTAACGCACCGCATTTTCGCGCCGATTTAGGTTCTTAAATCCTGTCGGGCAGGCCAAGAAAAAAGCCATTCGCTTACGCGAATGGCTTTTTTCAGTGAAATTCGCCTTCGGCGAGTGAAATATGGCTTCGCCATGTGAAATAGCTTCGCTGTGAAATATTTGCTTCGCAAATGTGAAGAGGCGAATTTTATTTCACATCGAACGAAGTGAGATATTTCACAATGTGCGTCAGCACATTATTTCACATTCACCGAAGGTGAATATTTCACTTGAAAAAATATCGAATTTATGATATAATAAACTCATCGATAAATAAGAATTTGACGAGGAGTTTTTTATGAAAAGTTTCATTAGTTTAGCAATGATATGTTTGTTATCTCTTACCTATCGTGGATGCTCGGCTCCCCCAACTTATCGAGATGAAAATCCTTCGTTTTCTTATGAAGAAGAAATCCTTGAATACGATCAGGAGCTATCAAACGTCAAGCGAGATGGATTTGTCAACACGGAAGAGCTTGAGCGTACCATTGATAACGATCTTGATGCGGCGGATCAAGCTATTAAAGAATATACGCTTGAACAATCCGATCCTTATTATAGAGTGTTTTTTGATCCCAAGTCCAATGTGTGGAAGGTAGTGTTTAACTATTTTGACGAGGATGCTGAAAAACAAGCTGTTTACATGAGTGAAAAGGGCAAAACGCTGTTGATTGTATATATCAAATAAATTCCAATTTGTCGAGTAGTTAATAGAGCAAAAATCACACACCTTTTTACCGTTCTTTCGCAGAAAAAAGCACGCTTTCGCGTGCTTTTTTCAGTGAAATTCGCCTTCGGCGAGTGAAATATGGCTTCGCCATGTGAAATAGCTTCGCTGTGAAATATTTGCTTCGCAAATGTGAAGAGGCGAATTTTATTTCACATCGACCAAAGCCGTAGGCGGCGGGAGATATTTCACAATTTCCGCAAGGAAATTATTTCACATTCGGCGTAAGCCGAATATTTCACTTCTTTTCCCCTCGTGTCTTGAAAAATGCCGAAAATGTGCTATAATAAATTTAATGCAAGCGTAAAATGACAAATAATATTCAAAGGAGAATACAAATGCTCGAAAAACTTGCTAACAAACGAAAACTAATCGCAATTATATATGGAGTAGTTGTACCTGTATTATTGTTGCTTGAGATCATCTTTGGAAATCCAGACGATAAGGTCACGATCATTGCGGCAACTGTAATAGGACTACCGTTTTTTTATTTCGGTATCAAATTTGGGTTCAAAATTGTCAGAATTCACGCATCGCCGAAATTTATGCGTTTTGCCTCGTACTTTTTCTTGATTGGTAGCATAATTGGAATTATTGTGAGTGTGCCAAACTATATTCGTTATTTTCCAAATGGCTTTTCTCCTCTCGTTTCCTGCGTTATGGGAGTCTGGCTTGGAATTTTATCAGATGTAGCAAAATATACTGAAGGTAAATAGTCGGGCATCTTTTTTGTCAACACGTCTCAGAAAAAAGCACGCTTTCGCGTGCTTTTTTCAACTAAATCCGCCGTCGGCGGAATAAATCCACCTGTGGTGGATGAAATCGCTTCGCGATGAAATCCCGCTTCGCGGGGATAAGAGAGGCGGATTTAATTTCATCTGAGGCGGCACGCCGAAGATTTCATCCGAGCTTGCTCGGATTTCATCGTGCAAAGCACGATTTCATTAAATCAACACGCCTTCGCCGTGATTTAGCGCGTGAACGGCGCAACCTTTTGCGACATTTCGCAGATGCAAAAATCGCAAAGTTAACCCCCCGCCCGTCAATTCTTGACGGGCGGGGGGATTTATTTATGCCAAAATTACTTAAGCTTAAACGTACCAATCAGCGGGTAGTGGTCGGATCTGTTATAAACGCTGCATCTTGACGAGGAGTTACCCACCATGTAGGAAACCGCCTCAAACTTCGTCTTATCACTATAGAAGATATAGTCGATTACGCACTTGCCGCCGGGGAAGGTGTACGCGGTCTCCGCCGAGTGCTTGGTTGCCGCGTAGGTCGCAAGGCTGTAATACTTGTGCGTATTCTTTATCGCCGTTACAACGCTACTGTCGGGGCCGCCGTTAAGGTCGCCCGAGAAGATAACGGGATAGTGCGGCATACCGGCGATAATGTTCATCATTATCTTCATCTGCTCTACGCGGACGGAGCCCGCGTCGGCGTTGTCAAGGTGCGTGCAGACGTAAAGGTAGATAGTACCCGTAGACTTATGATAAAGCATCGTGTAGGTCATTACGCGGATATATCCCGATCCCGAGATCTTCGAGCCGACGGTGTCGGGAGTGCTTGAGAGCCACTTCGTTCCGCTCGTAAGCAGAGCGTATTTATTCTTGTTGTAGAATATCGGGCTTGCCTCGTTACCTGAGCCGTAAGTGCCCCAACCCTGTCTGGGCGTTCCAACGTCGCCGTAGGTATCGTTCAGGTTATTGCGAAGGTAAACGTACCAGCCCGTTCCGTTCTGCCATCCTACCTCCTGCAGACCGATGATGTCCGCGCCCGTGCTCTTGAGCCAAGTAGAGGTAGCGGTCCAATACGTGTTACCCGTTGCTACGTTGTAGTCAACGAGCTTCATTTCGGGCGTGGTAAGGGACGTGCTGTAGCTCGTTCCCGCGGACTCGACGGTGTATCTGATATCCTTTATCGCGGTGATACAGCCCGAAGCCGCGCCGTGAAGAACGTAAAGTCCGAAGGTGTTGGACGAGGAAATTCCAACCTTGGTGCTGTCAACGGCAACCCAAGTGGACGATTTGTTCAGGTAGTAAACGGTGGAAACGTAGGTCGTTCCGTTGTACTTAACGTCAAGCTTGATATTGATGTAGCCGTTTGCGTCAACGTATGCGCTCGAATACGGGAAGTCCGTGCGCGAGCCCGTGGACTTTTCCTCTACGTCGTAGAAGCCGCGGCGCGCGCGGATGTCCTGACCGAGAGATGCTACAAGGCTGGGGTCGGCAAAGTTTCCGTAGAAGGTGTTGATACCGTAGCCGCCCGTAACGTATTCGTCGCGAACACAGCCGACTCCGATGTTTCCTACCTTATTATAAAGAGCAAACTGAACGGTGTATATCTTGTTGGGGTCAAGCTTTTCGCCGCCGAGGTCGATCTGCCAGAACTCGTCCTTTGCGTCGGTATCAGCCGTGAAGATAACGGATGAGCCCGAAATGGTGGGAGAAACGCCCGCGCTCGTATCGTAGCCCGTAACGAAGGTCACGTTGCCCGTTCCGAGCTGGAGATACGGCTCTCTCTCCGCGCCGCAAACGTTGCAGGTGAGGTCTTCGTCGTTATCGTAAACGTGAACGTGGTATGAGCTGCCCGTGATGAAGTTGTGGTAGAGCATAGCCCCCTTCTCCTCGGTGAGAAGTGCGCTGTATCTCTTGCCGTCGGAGTTGTACTCGGCAAGGAGAAGTATCTTATCCTTCGTTACGACGTTCGCGCCGCTGGTGGAGTTGATATTGTTGCCCGCCGCAAGAACTACGTCGATGTCGCCCGCGCTCCTTATTATCTCACCAAGCTGAGCCGCGGTGGTCGAGGTGGTGTCGCCAAGCGTTCTGTACTCTATCTTAAGAGTGTAGTTGTTGGCGGAAAGGTAAGCCTCGAACGCCTGCTTGACCTTAGCCTCGTAGCCATCACCGATGTAACGCGCGTTAACGCCAACGACGATAGAGCCGAAATCAATAGTTCTCGCCGCACCGCAAACGTTACAGCTCGTGTCAAGGTCGCCGTCGTAGGTGTGCGTTACCGTGCGGATAGCGCCGCAGACGTTACAGCTCGTGTCGCAGGACGTGGAATAAACGTGAGCCGCAGGCGTTCTCTTTGCGCCGCAGACGTTACAATCCGCATCACACGCATTTGCGTAGCTGTGAGTAATAGCGCGAACCTCGCCGCAATAGTTGCAGGCGGTGTCGCAGGCGTTGTCAAACTTATGCGTGGGCAGGCTCGCCTCGCCGCGCACAGCCGCGCCGAGCGAAAGAAGGTCTACGCTCGTAATAAGCCCGTCGCCGTTAACGTCGGCAAGCTTAAACAGCGTTCCGCTGTACACGCCGCCCGACGTCATCTCGCTTTTAAGCTCAAGATAATCCCCGCCCGCAAGCTTGCCGTCGCCGTCGACGTCACCGATACCGCACGACGCGCCCGAAAAAACGGCGAGCGACGGTATCACCATAAGCATGGCGAGTATAAAAGAAATAAATTTTTTCATAACTTTCACCTATTGTTTACTTTAGTAAAGTTAATTATATCACCGAAAATACATTTAGTCAAGGGCTTTTTATCTATTTCGTATATTTATCACAACAATTTTACAACTTTTTTGTTTATTTTCACAAGACGCTTGCCTCGGTGTAAAAAACTTTAATTCTTGCGCTTTTGCATAAATATTCGCATAAACTATGAATATTTTTAATAAAAATGCAAAAATATTCAAAAATTATGAAAAAATATTCTAAATACCCTTGACAATGGTGCATATAGGGTGTATAATAGCCATTGTAATATATGAAGCCCCAAGGGGCTATGGAGGATTAAAATGGATAAGAAAAACATCAAAAAGGTAGTTCTTGCATATTCCGGCGGACTTGATACCTCTATCATCATTCCGTGGCTGAAGGAAAACTACAACAACTGCGAGGTCATCGCCGTTTCCGGTAACGTTGGTCAGGCTGACGAGCTTGAGGGACTTGAGGAAAAGGCTCTTAAGACGGGCGCATCCAAGCTCTACGTTCTCGACCTCACCGACGATTACGTTGACAACTACATCATCCCCACGATGAAGGCAGGCGCACTCTACGAGGAATACCTCCTCGGTACGAGCCACGCTCGTCCCTGCATCGCAAAGGCTCTTACCGAGATCGCCATCAAGGAGGGCGCTGACGCTATCTGCCACGGTTGCACGGGTAAGGGTAACGATCAGGTAAGATTTGAGCTTACCATCAAGGCTTTCGCTCCCGAAATGCCCATCATCGCTCCTTGGCGTGAGTGGGATATCAAGTCCCGCGAGGAAGAGATCGACTACGCAGAGGCACACAACGTTCCTCTTAAGATAAACCGTGAGACCAACTACTCCAAGGACAAGATCCTCTGGCACCTTTCCCACGAGGGACTCGACCTTGAGGACACGGGCAACGAGCCTATGTACGAAAAAGAGGGCTTCCTTGAGATGGGCGTTTCTCCCATCAAGGCTCCCGACACCCCCACCTACGTTGAGCTTGACTTCGTTAAGGGCGTACCCGTTGCCCTCAACGGCAAGGCTATGAGCGCAAAGGAGATCATCCTTGCCCTCAACGAGATCGGCGGAGCTAACGGCATCGGACTTCTTGACATCGTTGAGAACCGTCTTGTAGGTATGAAGTGTCGCGGCGTTTACGAGACTCCCGGCGGAGCTATCCTTTACAAGGCTCACAGCGTGCTTGAGAGCATCTGCCTTGACAAGATGACCATGCACGAAAAGCAGAAGCTTGCCATCACCTTCGGTGAGCTCGTTTACAACGGTCAGTGGTTCACTCCCCTTCGCGAGGCTCTTTCCGCATTCGTGGACAAGACTCAGGAGACCGTTACGGGTAAGGTAAGACTCAAGCTCTACAAGGGCAATATGATAAACGCGGGCGTATGGAGCGACTATTCGCTTTACAGCGAGGAGATCGCAACCTTCGGTGAGAGCGATTACAACCAGAAGGACGCCGAGGGCTTTATCAACCTTTACGGTCTGCCTATCAAGGTTCAGGCTATGGTAAAGGGCAAGAAATAATTAAAAAACAACAAGAGCGCCTTTCGAGGCGCTCTTTTAGGAGAAAGAAAATGGCAAAAATGTGGGCAGGCAGGACGTCGGGCGTTACCGACAGTCTTGCAGACGAGCTTAATTCCTCAATCGGCGTTGACTGCCGAATGTATAAAGAGGACATCACGGGCAGTATGGCGCACGCCGCAATGCTCGGCGCGCAGGGGATAATCACCGCCGAGGAGGCGGACACCCTTATCGGCGGACTTGAAGGCATACTTGCCGACCTTGAAAGCGGCAAGCTTGAAATAGATATGAGCGCGGAGGACATTCATATGTTCGTCGAGCAGGAGCTGACCGCGCGTCTTGGCGACGTGGGCAAAAAGCTCCACACCGCGCGAAGCCGTAACGATCAGGTCGCGCTCGATATGCGTATGTATATGCGCTCGACCTGTGATACTACCGTTGAAAAGCTGCGCGGACTCATCGCTACCCTTTGCGCGAAGGCGGAGGAATACAAGTCCGCAATTATGCCGGGATACACGCACCTGCAAAGAGCGCAGCCGATAACGTTCGGACACCACCTCATGGCTTACGCGATGATGCTTATGCGCGACGCGGAGCGCTTTAGCGATTGCCGCCGCCGCACTAATCGCTCACCCATCGGATGCTGTGCGCTTGCGGGCACGACCTACAACACCGACCGTCGCTTTGAGGCGGCAAGGCTCGGCTTTGACGGCATTTGCGAAAACAGCCTTGACGGTGTTTCCGACCGCGATTTCTGCCTTGAATATCTCAGCGCCGCGTCTATTATGATGATGCACCTCTCCCGTCTTTCCGAGGAAATAGTGCTGTGGTCGAGCTGGGAATTTTCCTTCGTGGAGCTTGACGATGCGTACACCACGGGCTCGTCGATAATGCCGCAGAAGAAAAACTCGGATATGGCGGAGCTTATCCGCGGCAAAACGGGCAGAGTTTACGGCGACCTTATGGCGCTTCTCACCACGCTCAAGGGGCTTCCGCTTGCGTATAACAAGGATATGCAGGAGGACAAGGAGAGCGTTTTCGACGCTTGCGACACGGCGCTCCTTTGCCTTGACGTTATGACGCCGATGATAGCGACGATGCGCGCCAAGACCGAAAACATGAAGCGCGCGGCGCAAAAGGGCTTTATCAACGCGACCGACCTTGCGGACTACCTCGTAAAGAAGGGAATGCCCTTCCGCACGGC
Organism: Eubacteriales bacterium; assembly: GCA_045544735.1. Classification (GTDB taxonomy): domain Bacteria; phylum Bacillota; class Clostridia; order Oscillospirales; family CAG-272; genus CAG-390. The sequence goes on along the minus strand of JAZPZM010000053.1, from coordinate 5,260 downwards.
GTACAAGCTGTCGGGCGGACTCGTTGCGAAGTGCATACGCGAGGGCAGAGTGCTTGAGGAGTTGAGCCTTGAGGAATACCGCGCCGAGAGCGAGCTTTTCGACGAGGACGTTTTTGAGGCTATCGACCTTGCCGTTTGCGTGGAAAAGCGCATTTCAGAAGGCGGCACGTCCGTCGCATCGGTGGAAAAGCAGATAGAAATTGTAAAAACGGCGTTGCCGTCTTTACAATGATATATTTGGCTTGCGCCAAATATGATATACGCCTTCGGCGTATGATGAATGATATATTTGCCTTACGGCAAATATGAAGGTAGCTTTTTGCAAAGCAAAAAGCAATTTATAAAATAAAAGCGCAAGAAACGCGAGTTTCTTGCGCTTTTTTCCTTAATATTTGCCCAAAGGGCAAATATTTCACATTTCGCAAAGCGAAATATTTCATCCGACGAAGTCGGATTTCACCCATTCCGAAAGGAATGGATTTCATTGTGAAAACGCCTACGGCGTTTTCACCCAAAGTCGCCTAAAAAATCTATTCCCCACACGCGAAGGAGCACGTTGCGCGCGACGCAGTACGCGACCGCTATCGCGACGAAGGCAAAAAAATGCCACAGCCGCGCGTGAAGCACCCTCTCCTCGCCGCGCTTGAGCGCGACAAACGCGCGAACGTCGAAATACGCCACCGCGCCGACAAAAAGCACCGCCACGGGATTTGCGCGGAGCGCACCCAAAAAATCAAAGCGCAAAAGCGACAAAAACGCGCGGGTAAAGCCGCAGGTCGGGCAGTAAAGCGAAAAAAGATCGTGAAACGGACAGCTAAAAAACAGCCGCCGCACGCCAAGCGCGTCCGCAAAATAAAGTGCGGGTATCAAAAGAAGAGTAAATGCGACAAACGCGCCGTTTATAAGCCAAAACCACCGCCACCTCTTGTCCATTTTCTCGCCTCCCGCCAAATTATTATAATTATTATAACAAATTAGTGATAAAAAGTAAAGAATAATATAAAAATCGACTTCATTGCTTGACGAAATATGTTTTTTGTGATAATATTATTTGGAATATTATTTTATCGGAACAAAAAATGAAGAACGAACGTCAAAGAAAAATAACCGCCGCACTGCTCGTCGTTGCGGCAATAATAATAGCAACGGCGGTCGGCATTATCGTCGGGCGTCCGCTGGTGCGCTACGCCGCCGAACCCGAAAGCTTTCGCGTGTGGGTGAACGCGCACGGCGCGATAGGCAGGCTTGCATACGTCCTGATAGTGATTTTCCAAGTCTTTCTTGCGCTCATACCGGGTGAGCCGTTTGAAATACTCGGCGGCTACGCCTTTGGAGCTATCGAGGGTACGCTTCTCTGCCTTGCCGCAACGAGCCTCGGCAGTATCCTCGTTTTCGCGCTCGTCCGCCGCTTCGGCGTGGGGCTCGTGCGCCTCTTTTTCTCGCAGGAAAAGCTTGACGGCGCGCGCTTTTTACACTCCTCGCCCCGCCGCGACCTTTTGTTCCTTATCATTTTTATGCTTCCCGGCACGCCGAAGGACCTGCTTTCCTACTTTGCAGGACTGACGGACATCCGCTTCGGCACTTGGCTTGTGATATGCTCGCTCGGCAGAATACCGTCCGTCATATCCTCGACCGTCGGCGGTAACGCGCTTGGCGAGAAAAACTACCTTGCCGCCATTATCGTTTTTGCCGTCTCGTTTGCGCTGAGCGCCGCGGGAATGCTTGCTTACAAGCTATTGTCCGAGCGCCGCGCAAGAAAAAACACAAATACAGAATCGGAGAAATAATGAATACAGCCGCTATCAAAAAGCAAAATGCCCCCGCAGTAAAAAGACGCTCGCCCTCGCGCAAGCGCGTGCTGAGCATTTTCTTTTCTGAAATATTTTTCGTTCTTTCCTTTATCTACATCGAGATAGTTTTCCACGTGTCCGTGTTCGGAAACGCGTCGCTTACCTATCCCATAATTTTCGCCATTCCCGCAGGCGTGCTTTGCGGCGCGATATGCGATTTGTTTCCCGAAAAGGTCGCGCGCGTCCTGCGCTTCATTCCCTGCGCGGCGGTGTGGCTGTTTGCCTCGGTGCAAAGGGTGTACTTTTTCACCTTCTACTCGTTTATGTCCATTTCCCAGCTCGGAATGGCTGACGACGTGGCGAACAACTTCCTTTCCGAAACGCTTTATTCCATAATGCGCTGTACGCCCGTTATAATTCTTATGGCTCTTCCCCTTGTGGCTCTGCCGCTTATATACAAATATCTGAAGCCCGACCACGAGCGCAACACCGTGGGAGCGATATTGACGCTCCTGTGCTTTTTCGCGCTTCAGCTCGGCGCGGTATACGGCTGTCTGCCCCTCGGCGGCACGGAAGCGCACACCCCGTACGAAAACTACCACACCAACTGGGTCCCCGACCTCGGTATGGAAAAGCTCGGACTTATCACGAACACGCGAATAGATATACAGAAATTCCTTTTCCCCGATATTTCAAGCGACCCGCTTGACGACCTTCCGTCAGCAAACCCCGACCAGACCGTTTGGGTACCCGACGAGACCACGCGCAATCCCAACGTAGAGGTACTCACGGGCGCGGACGGCAAGGACTACGAGGTGCAAAAATCCGCACTTCCCACGTCCTGCAAGCTCGTTCCCCTGCTTGAGGGAAGCTGTGCCGTTTCGGTAACGTACAAGGGCGGCGCGACGGCTATGATACCCGTAACAGCCGCCGAGGACGGAAGCTACTCCGTAACCACCACCGACGTATCGGGCACTACCGTGACGCTACCGCTTGACGCGGAGCTTGTAAACGCCTGCATTTCGGGCGCTACCCCCACGGATATCGACCTTTCCGCGGAGGCGGCGTCGCTCCTTCCCGTTGCGGCAGCTCCCGTTTCGTACAGCATTGACGACGAAAATATGCTGCTTACCGCCGTTTACGAAAACGGCACGTCCGTTATCTACGCAATGCCCGTTGACGAGGCAGGCGCGCGCAAGGTCGAAACCATCTCTCCCCTTGGCGAAAAGGTAGTCCTTGACGTTGCCGTTACCGAGGCAGAGGACGAAAACGGCGACAAATACCTGCTTATCGAGGTCGACGGCTGGAAGGCGAGCGCGGGGTATCTCCCCGACGACGGCAGAGACGACTCCCCCTACAACATAATAGAGGGACTTGATTTCTCCGCCATCGCAAATTCCACGAGCGACGAAAACATAAAGCAGATAGCAAACTATCTCGCCACCGTTGCGCCCACGAAGAAGAACGAGTACACGGGTATGTTCGAGGGATACAATCTCATTATGCTGTGCGCCGAGTCCTTCTCGCCCATTGCGGTAAGCCCCGAGCTTACGCCCACGCTCTACAAGCTTATGAACAGCGGATTTGTTTTCTCAAATTATTGGACTACGTGGCCATCTAACACCACCAACGCAGAATACTCGTTCCTGACGGGACTCGTCCCCGATATGAGCAAGCCGAAAAAGGACGGCACGTTCCTTTACGTTTACGAAAACAATATCACGATGAATTTGACGCTTGCGCCCTACTTCAACGGCGCGGGCATAACCTCTCGCGCGTACCACAACCACACCGCCAAATATTACGGAAGAAGTGACACCCACCCCTGCCTCGGCTTCGTCTTTAAGGGCAAGGAGCAGATAGGCGGTCTTAAGGGATGGCCCGAAAGCGACCTCGTTATGATGCAGAACACGCTCAACGAATATATAAACGACGAGCAGTTCTTTGCATACTATATGACAGTCAGCGGTCACCACCCCTACAGCCTTACGAGCAGCTACGTTGCGAAGAAGAATAAGGACCTCGTCGCGCACCTTAACTACAGCGACGCGGGCAAGGCGTATATCGCCTGCACCATCGAGCTTGACCGTGCGCTTGAGTACCTTATTACCGAGCTTGACAAGGCGGGAAGGCTTGACGAAACGGTATTCTGCCTGTCCACCGACCACTACCCCTACGGTCTTACCGACGACGAGCATCAGGAGCTTCTCGGCAGAAAGTTCTACTACGACGGCCTTGGCGCACACGAGTCAGCACTCATTCTCTGGAATTCCAAGATGGAAACCGTAAAGGTAGACAAGCCCTGCTGTACGCTCGACGTGCTTCCCACGCTGCTTAACCTTTTCGGATTTGACTACGATTCAAGACTTTATTCGGGCAGAGATATCCTGTCTGACAGCGAGGGAATTGCAATGACCTCGAACCAGAGCTTTATCCTTGCCGACAAGGTATACAACAGCCGCTACGGTCTGCGCTACAAGTACTACACGCGCTTCGGCGGTAAAAAGCCCGAAAAGGGCGAGCTTGACTACTACATCACCGAGGTCAAGAACCGCTTTGCTATGGCGTCGGCAATACTCAACCACAATTTCTACTCCTACCTCGACCAAGAGCTTATCACCAAGGCGCAGTCGTGGGAACAGAGGAAAACGAGGTAGCGTTTTCCGGTGAAATCCGTTCCTTGCGGAACGGGTGAAATACGCCTACGGCGTGTGAAATATTTCGCTACGCGAAATGTGAAATATTTGCCTTGCGGCAAATGTTAAGGAAGCTTTTTGCTACGCAAAAGGCGTTCCTATTGAAAACGGAACAGCGCAATTTTTAGTGTCATTCCGAAGTCGCGGAGCGTTGTTCCGCGCCGCGACGAGCGAATCTCGCCGTTTTCCCGAAGAAAAACGGCGCTTGATGTTAGCACCAAACCGATTTATTATGGAATAGCACTAAAAATACGGCTATGCACTATCAAAAGGCGAATGACATAGAGGCTCCCTCCGAGAGGTAGCGAAGCGGCGCGAGGGTAGTGAATGACACCACGGGGTGGTGTCAGAGCCCGAGCGTGACCGAGCCGAGGCGAGAGCTGTCGAGCGAACGCGAGACTGAAGGAGAGTGCGCGACAATACCACAAGCACTCGTTCCATCAAGGCGCAGGCTCCTTCCACCACTTCGTGGTCCCCCTCCCTCTCGGAGGGAGGCTAATGTAAACCGCCGCTTTTTCGCACAGCCGTAGCACACGGGGGGGAAACGCAGTAGGCGTTTTCCATTGAAGTTGCGCCTGCGGCGCAGTGAAGTTTGCTTCGCAAATGAAGCGCGGCTTCGCCGCGTGAAGTGTTTGCCTTGCGGCAAACGTTGTGGAAGCTTTTTGCTACGCAAAAAGCAAATTATAAAAGCAAAAGGGGAAGAAACGCGAGTTTTTTCCCCTTTTTTGGTAGGTTTTTGCTTTGCCAAAAGCCACCCGAATTATTCATTTTTCA
>JAZPZM010000052.1:0-12285 GCA_045544735.1 Eubacteriales bacterium | reverse complement strand
GGCAAGACCTACACCTTTACCACTACGGTAGATAAGTCGGTATCCTACGACATCAACGTACACGATGAGGGCTTTGCAAACACTGTAACCCTCAAGGCAAACGAGAATATCACTCTCACTATGACCAAGAATGGCGAGCCGATGGAATACAAGCTCAGTGCTGAGATTCTTGAACCCGGCATTTACACCGTCAAGATGGTTGACTCCCTCGGCAACACCAAGGAGCTTAGCTTCACTATCGTGGACGCACTCTACGGCAAGTTTGAGCGTGAGATTGACGAGATGCCCGGCTTTAGCAAGGTTCTCGTAAACGGTGAGGAAGTAACTCTTGAAAAGGGTACGCTCTCTCTTACCGAAAGCGGCACCTATGAGGTTGCTATCGTTGCAAACGGCAAGGAGCAGAAGTTCACCGTAACCGTTGACGCAACCGCACCCACGCTCAAGATCGAGGGCGTTGAGAACGGTGGCTCTACCAAGGGCGCAGTTATTATCTCCGACGTCAGCTCCGATGCTACGATGCGAGTTTTTCTTGACGACGTACAGATTGACTACACCGCAGGCGACGAGCTTACCGAGGTAGGCAAGTACAGAATCGTTCTGGAGGATGCCGCAGGTAACGTCAGCGAATACAGCTTCGAGATCCTTTGGAAGATGCCCGCTGTGGCAATCGTTCTTATCGTGATCGCTGCTCTCGGCGTTATCGGTACGGTTGTCTGGCTCGTTATCTCCAAGAAGAGAAAAGACGAGTACTACAACTGATACGCGAGGTAGAAAATGCCGAAGGAAAAAGCAGTATCGGGCAGAGCCGCCCAGGAGTCGAGATACTTAAATCCCGTTGCGGAATATCTGCCCATCTATAAAATTGAAAACGGCATTATCTACACGAAGGACTACCGCTACGTAAAGATCGTAGAGGTCAATCCCATCAACTTTATGCTCCGTTCCTCGCGAGAGCAGCGGAGCATCATTTACTCATTCATCGGATTTTTGAAGATCAGTCCCGTCAAGGTACATTTCAAGGTGCTTACCAAATGTGCTGATATTAACCGCCACGTCGAAATGATACGGAGGGAAATGGAGACCGAAACGGACGAAAACTGCCGTATGCTGCAAGAGGACTATCTTGACCTAATCAAGCGGCTCGGCTCAAGAGAAGCAACCACAAGACGCTTCTTTATCGCCTTTGAATATGAGTCGGAGGGAGCGCGGCGTGGAAATGAAGAGGCACAGGCTATCTCCTTTCTCCACACCGCGGCTCGTACCGCACAGAACTTCTTGAAGCAGTGCGGCAACGACGTCCTGATCCCCGATAATGAGGACGAGTTTTTAGCGGAAGTTCTTTACAGTGTACTGTGCCGACAGACAAGCAATCTTGTTCCACTCAGACAGCGTGTTCCGCAGGTCATAGCCGAATACGCTGCCGCAGGCAAGGATATCACAGATATACCTTGCTCGGAGTTTTTCGCTCCCAAGACCTTGGACTTTACGAGAGGTCGATACGTATGTGTGGACGGGCTGTATCAGTCCTATCTGCTCATCCCGTCTCACGGATACAAGGCAGAGGTTATGGCGGGTTGGCTCAGCTTACTCGTCAATGCAGGTGACGGGATCGACGTGGATCTGTTCCTCACCAAGCAACCGAAGGACAGAATGGTACAAAAGCTCGGTCAGCAGCTTCGTATCAATCACTCAAAGATCAAGGACGCAAGCGATACCAACACCAACTTTGACAGTCTAGATGATGCTATCAAAAGCGGATATTTCCTCAAGCGAGGGATTGCGGAAAACGAGGATTTCTATTATATGAATACCCTTATTACCATTACCGCAAACAGTCCCGCTGAGCTTGATTACAGAGAAAAAGAAATGAGAAAGCTCTTGCTCTCCCACGACATTGGATGCGTGACCTGCACCTTCCGTGAGGAGCAAGCATTCCTTTCCGCATTACCTCTCGTATCCCTTGAAAAGCATCTGTTTGAGCGTTCAAAGAGAAACGTGCTGACCAGAGGCGCAGCGAGCTGTTATCCCTTCGTCAGCTTTGAGATGTGCGACGACAACGGCATTTTGCTTGGTGTCAACCGCTATAACAACTCGCTGACTATCGTGGATATCTTCAACTCTCAGGTATATAAGAACGCAAACATATCCATTCTCGGAACCTCGGGAGCGGGTAAGACGTTTTTGATGCAGCTGATGGCGCTTCGTATGAGGCGAAAAGGCATTCAGGTATTTATCGTGGCACCTCTCAAAGGACACGAATTTTACCGAGCCTGTAAGAACATTGGCGGTGAGTTCATACAGATCTCTCCCGCCTCGCAGAATTGCATCAACATCATGGAGATACGAAAAGCGGATAAATCTGCCGACGAGCTGATCGACGGCGCTATGACCGAGAAATCCGCGCTTTCCTCCAAGATACAACGACTGCACATCTTTTTCAGCTTGCTCATACCCGATATGACACACGAGGAACGGCAGTTGCTTGACGAGGCGCTGATTAAGACCTATGAGGAAAAAGGTATCACCCACGATAACGATTCGCTGAACGATCCCGACAATCCCGACCGCTACCGTCCGATGCCCGTTCTCGGAGACCTTCACGCAATCTTAAAGCAAGACGCGCAGACCAAACGAATGGCGAACATTCTGAACCGACTTGTAAACGGTTCTGCAAGCACCTTCTCACAGCAAACGAACGTCAACCTTGATAACAAGTACACTGTGCTTGACATATCCGAGCTGAGCGGTGATTTACTTCCTCTTGGAATGTTTGTTGCCCTTGACTACGTTTGGGATAAGGCAAAGGAGAATCGTACCGTTGAGAAGACGATCTTTATTGACGAGTGCTGGCAGCTCATAGGCGGGACGGGCAACCGACTTGCCGCAGAGTTTGTCCTTGAGATATTCAAAATCATTCGCGGATACGGCGGTTCAGCCGTTTGCGCTACGCAGGATCTCAATGATTTCTTTGCTCTCGACGATGGAAAATACGGTAAAGGAATCATCAATAACTGCAAGACGAAGATCATCCTAAACCTTGAAGATGAAGAGGCACAGCGAGTACAAAGCATACTCCGGCTTTCGGAGGTTGAGGTAATGGAGATCACGCATTTTGAAAGAGGAAACGGGCTTATTAGCACCAACAACAATAATATCTCGGTCGAATTCAAATGCAGCAGTCTTGAAAAGACGCTCATCACCACAGACCGCCGCGAACTCCAAGACATTTTGGCAGAACGGGCGGCAGAACAAAAATAAAAAAACAAAGGAGAATTTTTATGGCAATGAAAACAAGAGAACAAATCTACCGACAGGAAGCGGCATCGTTAGTCCGCGACGTTACTACATACCACTGCGCTAAAGGTGAACAGCTAAGGCGCCTCTATCCCGGAAAGGAGGAAAAGATAGAGCGTCTGCTCTGCTATCTCGTTAAGCAGGGGCGAATCTTTTACCGTGCCGACAAGGATATTTATTTCGACCATCCCGATATGGAAACCGACACCGAAATGCTTGCGGCACTTTGGGTGCTTGCGGACTTCGGAGACAAGTGCGAATACCACAGCACAGACGCTTATCCGTCGAAGATCGTATTCTTCTCGGACGGCGATACGTATGAAATCGTCTTCGTTCCGTGGGATAATGAAGCGTTGATTCTTCACGCTATGGGAATGCGTAACGATGCTGATTGCGGAAAGAAAATTTTTATCGTGGAGGATGTTTCGCAGATTGAAAAAATCGACCTTGAGGACGCGATCTTTTGTACCGTTGACATGGAAACCGGCGAAATTCAATACTACAAAAAAGAATAAGAAAAGGAGGAAATTTGGATAGACAAACCCTAAACAAACGAATCGTGGGAATACAGAATGAGGTGGAAAAGCTTATAAGAACGTTACGCGCTCTTGAGCATACCGACATCTCTCAGTACCCCGAAAACTACGAAATGCTTTCCACCGATGCAGCACTCCGAAGCGAACTAATCACCTGTCGATTAAGGCATTTGATATACAATTCAACGAATGTCAAAAAGGCAGAATATCTTGCCTCAGCAGGTATCGTTCAGGGTATTGAAATCAATTTTGAGGACGGTATTTTGGAGATAACTTTACCTTGCTTGTTACCCAAAAGAAAGGAACGCAAAAGTACAGAATTCCTCATAGATCCCCTGTATTTCACCTTGAGCAGTTATACGAGAGCGCATAAACTTCCTCGCTTCGATCACTGTGTCGTATGCTTCTCTCACGTTTATGATAATACCGTATTTGAACGCTGTATGAGAGATTACGACAATCTGGAATTGAAGCAGATTTTAGACGTTATATCCGCTTTCGTAATGAAGGACGATAACGGCATTTTGTGCGACGCCTACAACACAACAGAGGTTGGAGAGACCAACTGCACTCGCATTACCATAATGGACAAGGAACGCTTCCCGAGGTGGCTCGAAGAGCAAAAAAACACGCTTAAAGCTATATCCGATTTTTGATGATTTTTTCAAAAAAAAGTATGACATTCCTTGAAAACGTGCTTATATATATGTACGAATTTGGCTGTTTGGCATACAAATTGCGAAAAAACAACCCTGTCTTAAATCTACGCGGTAAAAGATGAAGAAAAGGAGGTGGCATCTATATCCCGTAAAGCAACACTCCCCGACAAGCAAACAAGGGCTTATGAGCTGCTTGAACTTGCCGCTTTATTCGGTGAGTTCCCAACCAATCTACTACCGCGCTTATCCGGTAGTATGAGCTATACGACCAAAACCGTGTTCTTGCTCAAAGGACAAGGTTTACTGAAAACTTATTATAGTGACGGGCGGCGTGGACTGCGCCCCACTATCACCGCCAAGCGACTTCTTGTTACCGACAATCCCGAACGCTTTTCTGCGTATTTGAGTGAAAAGGTCGATACCAATCACGTAAGAGGTGATCCCAACCGCCGAGATCGTCTTTATCGAATTGCCGAGGCAACCATAACGATGAAAAATGCGGGCGTGTCAATCTACCGTGATGAACACCCGACAATCTTCTCTCCGATATGGGAAAGCAGTAAACGTATTCAATCTCCCGCGTTCTATTCTTCGCGAGAAATGCGAGAGTACGGCTCGGATTTTTTCAAAACAAAGGGTGCGCGCTATGTGGGTGTGTTACTCACTGCTAAAAACATCTTCGTAACTTATAATTTAGGAAACGCTCTTATCAAATGGGGCTATAAAGCGGAAATGAGAACAAAAGCACTCGTCGAAACCGTTCTATGTATTGAACGTTTCCCCACACAGTACTCCCCTCAATCGATCAAGGGTATTCTACTCGGCAATTCGATGGAGCTTGCGCTTGAAATTCTGTCAAACGAAATAAAGCAATATTTCATCCTTGACGACAACTATGATAACTTCTATTTCGTAACAAACGACGAGAGGGGTGAGATGTTAATTCGGCTACTATGCAACCCCGAACTTTGTACCGAACTTGACGAAATATTGACCGACGATCTTTGTCCGTCATATAGCGGCTCCCTCATCGAAAACGATGCTATGACCGAGGACGGTAAACCCGTGCTACTCGCATACAAATGTGACCTCAATCGAATTAAGAAATTCAAAGATGCTCTTACCATGCGGGAAAAACACGGAATCATTATCTGCTTCGATTATCAAGCTGAGGTTTTACGGCAATATTGCGGTGAGTACGTAGAGTTTCAGACACTCGACTATAAGAAAACAGGAAGGAGGTTTTTCAGTTAGACAAGAAAAAATAATCAAGATTACAGCCACCCTCGTGCCCCTCCTATTCGCCATTCTCTATGGTGGTGGGTATGCCGCACAGTTTATTCGAAACTATAACGAATGGCAAAATGCAGGTGGCACAATGGGAGACGGCAGTTCCCCTGCTACACCGAGCTTTGCAATCGGTGAATGCTTCAAGGCTATGTTTACCTTTCCCTATGGAATCATCGGTATTTTGCTTTGTATTGGTATTCTCGGATTGCTGATCTTTATGGTAATGAAGATGGGCTATGGCGACAAAGGAGAGTACGACCGTTCAAGGAATCTTATTTACTCTACCAAGGGTACATACGGCACAGCGGGCTTTATGCCCAAGAAAGAAGTAACAGAGGTGCTTGACCTGGTGGGTGACGTAAAAAAGCACGGCGGTACGATTCTCGGCAAGCTGGACAGCAAAGCGGTTTGTGTACCCCGAGAAACGCGGCTCAACGCTAATATGGCGATATACGGCGCAAGCGGTTCGATGAAAACGAGAGCGTTTTGCGTGAATAGAATCTTGCAGAGTGCGGCTCGCGGTGAGTCCCTTGTTATTACGGATCCCAAATCCGAGCTTTACGAAAAGACGAGCGAATATCTGAGGTCTCAAGGATATGAAGTCAAGGTGTTCAACCTTGTCACTCCCGAAGCGTCCGACTCGTGGAACTGCCTTCGCGAGATCGAGGGTGAGGAGCTGATGGCGCAACTCTTCTGCGACGTTATCATTAAGAATACCGGTTCGGAGCGTGGGGATCACTTTTGGGATAGTGCAGAAATGAATTTGCTCAAGGCGCTTGTGTTGTATGTGGAGCAAGGGTATCCACCCGAAAGAAAAAACATCGGTGAGGTATATAAGCTCTTGACGTTAAGCTCCGAAAACAAGCTTAATGAGTGCTTTGCTGTATTACCGGTTACCCATCCTGCCAAAGCACCTTATGCTATATTCAAACAAGCGTCCGAGACGGTACGAAGCGGCGTTATTATAGGGCTTGGTTCAAGGCTTCAGGTGTTTCAGAACAAGCAGATACGTAACATCACCGCTTACGATGAAATAGACTTAGAGCTACCCGGAAAAAAGCCATGTGCTTATTACTGCATTACGAGCGATCAGGACAGCACCTTTGATTTTCTTTCCTCGCTGTTCTTATCTTTCGTATTCATAAAGCTCGTGCGGTATGCCGATAAGCATTGTCCCGATGGTAAGCTCCCCATACCCGTTCACGTGCTTGGCGAGGAATTGACCGCCTGCGGTGTTATCCCCGATCTCAGCCGCAAAATATCGGTCATTCGCTCCCGTAACATATCTATGTCCTGCGTGTTCCAGAACCTTGCGGGACTGCAAAACCGTTATCCGTATAACCAATGGCAAGAGATCCTTGGTAACTCGGATATACAACTTTTTCTCGGATGCGTTGACGAGCTGACGGCAAAATACATCAGCGACCGTTCTGGTGAGATATCCATCAACGTAACGAGCAAGGCAAAGCAGCTTGGCACTTGGAGAGTTAGCGACTACACACCCGAATACCGAGAGACCAGCGGCGTAGGCAAACGAAAATTGCTTACGATGGATGAGGTTCTGCGATTGCCGATAAATAAGGCACTCGTTATTATCCGAGGGCGTAAGGTCTTGCAGGTGGATAAGTTCGATTATACAAGCCACCCCGAAGCCGACAAACTGACTCCGTGCAAGGCATCCGAGCATATTCCGGAGTGGAGCAAAAGTCCACGTGTGGAAGAAACTGATATCCCGATAAAACCAACAAAAAAGAAATCGTCTGCAAAAGCAGGCGTAGTAAAAACCAGTAAGGGTTCTATAATGTCAGATTAAAGAAAAGGAGGATTATAACATGACAAAAAAGAAAACCGATGACCTTGAGGTGGCTATGAATGCTACCGAAATGAATGACGAGGAAATGGAGGACGTTGCTGATGATGTATCCGAAAGCATTTCCGATGAAAAAACAATTGAGGAGGTTCCCGCACCCGCCGAAGACGTTGCAGAGCCGCCTCCCAAGAAAAAGCGCGCTTCTAAAAAGAAAGCAGCGGAACCGCCAATCGAAGTGCCCGAAGAATCCGATGTTCCGATAGTTGAGGAAGCTTCACCTAAGTCCAAGAAAGTGAAACCGCCTAAAGAGGATTCTATCCTTACTATCGAAGCGGGCGGAGTGGTTTTGACCGATGAAGAACTTGCTGAGATTGCTTGGCATGAAATTCAAAATGCTTACCGAACCCGCAAAATACTTACAGGAATGCTCGGCGGAATTGAAATTCTTGATGGAGGAAATACCGTTGCTGTCGTTGAATACAAGGGATATCGCGTTATCATTCCCGTCAAGGAAATGGCAGTTTTGAAATACACCAAAATGGAGCCGGATGAACATCGTGATTTTATCCTACGTCAGCAAAAGCTAATCAGCAAAATGCTTGGTGCGGAGATCGATTTTATCGTTAAAGGCATCGACTCTAAAACAAGAAGCATTGTGGCGAGCAGAAAAGAGGCTATGCTTAAAAAACGTAAGACCTTTTATATGGAAACCGACGCAAACGGAAACTATAAGATCTATGACGGGCGTATCGTCCAAGCGAGGGTTATTGCGGTTGCCGAAAAAGGTATCCGCGTTGAAGCGTTCGGTGTTGAATGCTCCATAATGTCCAGAGAGCTATCGTGGGATTGGATCGGAGATGCTCACGACCGCTACTCAATCGGTGATGAGATTCTTGTACGAATCCAGTCTGTCAATCGCGAGGATACGGAAAATATCACAATCAAGGCCGATGTAAAAAGCGTGACCGAAAAGAATAACCGTCCCAACCTCAGCCTTTGCCGCGTTCAAGGTAAATATGCGGGAAAGATAATTGATGTGCATAAGGGCGTAGTTTACGTGCGCCTTACTAACGGCATCAATGCTATCGCGCACTCCTGCCTTGACCGCAGAATGCCTGCAAAGAAAGATGATGTAAGCTTTGCAGTTACCGCTATTGAGGAAGAACGCGGCGTAGCAATCGGTATCATTACCAGAATTATTAAACAGAATCTCTAAAACACAATCGGAGCATTGTCATTTGGCAGTGCTCCGATTTTTCATTTTAAGACGAAGGAGGAATAAATATGTCTGTATTATGTTTCTTCATCGGGCTTTGGCTCGGTGGAATAATTGGTATTTTTGCCATGTGCTTGTTTCAAATTTCTAAAGGAAAAAGCGAGGATAATTGTAAATGATTTGTGAACTTTCGCAAAAAACGTTGAAAAATGGGGGTAGAACTGAGTTGGACAATCGTTTAATGATAGTGAGGGGAGAAATCGCTCCTCAAGTAACGAACGATATTCGGGATCTGTATCGGTTCTTGAAGTTATGTGCCGGAAACTACCGTAACGCGCTTTACGTAGAATGCCGTTGCGACTTTTTGATGATAACCGATCAAGATGCGAAGCCGGTGTTGTTCCCGGTGCAAAAATTTTATGAGCTGACGGGAGAGTACCCGCAAAAGGATGAAACGTGTGGTGTGATGAGCAAACAGTCCTTTGAAAATATGTATCGTGGATGGTTGCTTTGGAATACCGATGGCACGGAATGTCCCGTTCGCTCTATGTATGAGAAAATGAAAGTTGAGGTGTTATGAAAACAAATGAAAAAGAAACAGAAGATCTATTGTCCCTATTGCGGAGCAGAAGCCAAGCTTCGCCCGGCAAGCGTTGTTTATAAAGAAAATACGATAGACGAAACTGCGTATCTGTTTGTATGCGACCGTTATCCCAAGTGCGATTCTTACGTGAATGCACATAGAGATAGTAAGCTGCCAATGGGTACTCTTGCCAACAGCGAGCTTCGCAACAGACGCATTCTCGCTCACCACTCTCTTGCTAAGATGTGGGAAAATGGAATTATGTCAAAGGATCAAGCCTACAAGTGGCTGCAAGTAAAATTCGGACTTGACAGAGATCAGGCACATATCGGAATGTTCAGTGAGCATATGTGCGACCGAGTAATCGCAACCTGCAACGAGGTTTACGAAAAGCTTCATATCGTTGCTTGAGGTATAGCCTATGAAAAGAAAACAAATCCAATTAACCGAGGAACAACGCTATATCGTTGAAAAGCATTTGTGTATTGTCAACACGGTCATTCGGGACAGGATCACCGTCAACGAATCTATGTTCGGTTTCTCATATGATGACCTTTTTCAAGAAGGTTGTATTTGGCTGAGCAAGGCAGTACTCACCTTTGATAGTAAAAAAGAGGTCAAGTTTGAAACGTATGCTTACAAAGTCGTATCAAACGGATTGCGTACATACTGCCGCTTAACAGGCGGTAAACAAAAATACATCATTACGGTTCCCTCATATACAGAGGAAGACGGTGAATTTGCAATGGATCAAATTGCTGACGACGATAATTATGAGCAATACATTTCCGAAATGGACACCTTTATGCTTCTCAAAAAGATGAAGTGTCAATATACCGGGACAGTTAAGCTCGGGATTGAAGCAATCGAATGGAAGGTAAAGGGATTTTCGGGACGTGAGATTGCAGATATGTACGGTGTCAAGCCTAATTTGGTTGGTGCGTGGATCTCACGAGCGTCCTCTAAACTCCGTGAAAATGAGGAATTTATGAGTTTTTTTCGGCAGAACTGTTGAAAAAAGGTCTATCTAAGTAGTAAAAGATAATTGAACCCATAAAACATAAAGGAGAAAAATATGACTTACAAACTTTATACCGCAGTAGGAATTTTAAAGCAAAGACGTGGCTCCAAGGGTATGACCTATCCTTATGTGGAGCTTGGCAAAAATGAGTATAACCTTGATATGCAGGAGATGGTGCTTTGGTCGGTTCTCAATTGGAGAATCCTGTCTGCTGATGAAATCAAGAAGCTCTATGAAAAAAAGGTCAACGAACTCGGTCTCGGATATCACAAGACGATGGAAGCGTGCCAGTATCATCTGATGCAGCGCGGACTCATTGCCGAAGGTGTAGGAACAATTCCGGCAGACGCACTTTATGATCTGCTTTCAAATCTTTACGTTGTTCCGATTACCGAAAATATCTTCATTAGAATCTTCGCTTTTGTACGAATGACTTTTCGAGGCATCCCCCTTTCCACGACCAAACGTATTTTGTTCCGTGATAAAAAAAGCAAAGGTGAAAAAACGATTTTGAGACTTGCAAATCAGGCAATCTTCTCCACCGCAGAGATTATCAAGTGCGTGGAGATGGATAAAACTCACTTCTCAAATGACGAGGAAATCCTGGATACCATCTATCATGACGATTATACCACCAGTGAGAATATCGCATACAGCGTAAAGTCCTCTCCTGCTTGCCGACCTGTGCTTACCGACGTTGCCAATCTTTATCTGCGTCAGCAGATTGTATTCGGAGGTGCGTGAGTATGAGAGATAAATGGACAGGCTTTCCCGCACCTCTCAAACGGAAAATGCTCCTGACCGCATTGGTTGGTATCGGCTGCCTCCTTGTGGGTGTAGCCTTTACCATCTTTGCCAAGGATACGATGATGCTATTCTTGAGCATAGCCGTTTGCGGCTTTAGCTTATATAAGACGTTTACAATGTTCCGAGTAGCATCAAAAAAAGATTACGAGATCGTGGAGGGCACCTGCTCGGCAATCGTGCCTAAGCTCTTACCCAAATTCCGCAAAATCAAGATCACGGACGATGAAGGCAACGAAACCACGCTACTTCTCAGTAAGCAATCCAAGGTGTCGATCGGTGAAAGATACCGATTCTATTTTAAGAAAACAACGAGGATGACGCTCGGTAATGAGTATTTCGATTCAGCGTTATCTTCGGATTGCTTTCTCGGATATGAGCCGATTACAGATAACAATTGATTTTATTAAAGAAGGGCGGTAGAAAAATCTATCGCTCTTTTTAATAAAAATAGTCCAAAAACACTATATGTAGTCAAAACCCTATTGACAAAATCAATATATTGTGGTATAATAACAGTGTAATTGATTTCTGTGCACCCGTCCGCGAGGACATTCATGGTTAAAACCGTGTCGCACATCTGGTTAGGATTGTATTCAAAGTGCTGACTGTTCAGCCTTCTCATTTTTACTATGGGATAGGTCTGTCTTGCCGGCACTTTTTTATATAGATAAAAAAGCCGCAGGCAGAAAGGAGAGGAATGGCACAGACTTGTGCAAACAGTTGAGTCAGTTTATATGACGAACTCAATTTGTTAGCAAAGGCGATTTTGAACGTTGTCTTGTGTTGAACGAGACAGCGAGCAGAGGTCGCAAACTATCGGAGCGTTCGGGATAATAAAAATCCCGAAGCAAAAGCGATCCGACATAGTGGAGCCAATAAAAGGTGACCGCCAATGACGGAGAGAAAGAACCCATGCCAAGAGAGCTTGGCACCAAGAGGAATTGCTAAATGTTTTTCTAAGAAAGAAACGTTGGTAATTCCTCTTTTTTTGTTTTCAGGAAGATCCAAAAATCACAATCAGAAAGGATGAACAAAAGAATGAAAAAGAAGAAAACCTTATGGAACGGTG
>JAZPZM010000051.1:0-2462 GCA_045544735.1 Eubacteriales bacterium | reverse complement strand
AATCTCAAATTTATCAGCGGTAATTGGCTTCGTGAACTTCCGTGTTTCAATAAATTCATCAGTCACAGTAACAAGGAACTGCTTTCCGTCACGAGTCACCAAGTAGAACTCCTTATCTATATTTTTGAAGCTGTTGATAAGCTCAGGCGTTCCGAACGGAGAATCGGTAAAAAATCCAAGCAGATTGTCAATCACCTTTTCGCTTTTCGTCAGCTTCAGATTGCCGAGCAGAGTGTGTATTTCGGCATCAGTGAATTTCTCACGTATCACACGGTCTTTCTTCCTTTTCTTACTGCCTTTGCCGTAGCTTGCAAGATCGTATGCTTCTCGTGTAATAAACTCGTCAATCCGTTCTCCGTCATCAAGCAGATAGTCAACGCTCACGTTCAGAAACCCTGCCAACGCCTTCAAATTATCTATGTCGGGAAGTCCTTTATCCGTTTCCCATTTTGCAATAGCGGAGCGCGATACGCTCATCTTCTCTGCCAACTGCTCTTGTGAAAGCCCACATTGCTTTCTCGCTTCTTTGATTTTTTCGCCTAATGTCATTTTGAACACCTCCGTTTTTGGTGCTTTCAGTATACCTCTAAAGCCACCAAAAAGCAATAAACTTGCTGTGACAGCCTTGTTACTCTCCGTAACTTTCGGTTATTCGTCCTTCTGGTATTCCAAAATATCTCCGGCTTCGCAATCAAGGACCTCGCATATTGCAGCGAGAGTGGAAAAACGAATAGCGGTTACCTTATTATTTTTGATCTTAGACAGGTTAACATTGGAAATGCCCACGCGCTCGGCAAGCTCGTTCAGTGAGATCTTTCTCTCTACCATCATTCTGTCGAGTCTGAGTATAATTTTTCCCATTTCGTCACCTCTCAAAGAAGTCCGTCAACGTCTTTTTCAAGCTCAATGCCGTGGGCAAAGAATTGCGTAATGCAAAGCACAACAATACCAATGACGAATCCCTCAAAACTGTTGGATATCTCCGCAACCTCAACGCCAATCACGAGTCTTGCAATCACACTCATAATAAACCCAACAACGGGAACTGCGATTGAAAAAATACCGATCTCACGGAACATACGCACGTTGTCGGGCTGAAAAGGCGTTCTTCCCTCGGATTTTTTAATAATCAGATGGAGATTTCTGAAAATCATAGCAATCAGTGCAAGAATGAGAACTGCACCGATGCCGAACAAACAAAGCGCTGTCATATCAATTTGTCCGTCTGTGACAGCCGCATGAATTTCAAAGCCATAAACGGACAAGTCTGCTCCGCAGCACTCCTTCGCATCGTAGCCGATGAAATAACCAACCCAAGACGGATTTACCAAAGCACAAACGGTTGCCGCCAACATTAAGCCTGCTCCAACCCACTGGAATACCTCTACTATCTTCGTAACTACCTTTGCCATATTGGCAATAAATTTGCTGAAGTTTTTCATTTTGCACACCTCAAAAATAAAAATTATTTTGTCTTTCCGGTTCGACAGTATAATTATAGCACCATTTTTTACGCTTGTCAATAGGTTTTTAATGTTTGTCGATAATTTTTATATTTTTGCAATTAAATCGTGTTGACATTTAAAATTAGATTTGGTACAATATTGACAGTGATTTTTTGGAGGCAAATATGGACAAAGCATTATACCCGATGATATTCAAACGCAAATCGTTTCACCTATTTCGTGAGACCGATCATATAAGTCAAGCCCAGCTTGAACAGATAGCGGCACAATACAAGACCTTTACCCCGCTTGTTGATAATATTCAAACCGCCATCCGCATCTTACCTGCCAACAATACCACCTGTAAGCGTGGGCAAGAATACTGCATCCTTTTATATAGCGAACGTAAAGATAACTACCTACAAAACATTGGCTATATCGGAGAACAGCTTGATCTGTATCTCGCATCCTTGGGAATCGGCGCGCTTTGGTTCGGTATAGGCAAAACCGATGAGCCTATCTACAACGGTCTTGACTTTGTAATTATGATTGCGATTGCCAAGGTTTCCGAGGATAAGTTCCGCAAGGATATGTATAAGAGCAAGCGCAAGTCGCTTGATGAGATATGGAACGGTGAGCATTACCGTGAGATCGGCAACATCGTAAGATTTACGCCAAGTGCCTGCAACACACAACCGTGGAAGGTAACGACAGAAGAAAGAGCCTTGACCGTCTACCGCTACAAGAAGCCGGGCAAGCGCGGTATTATGCCTGCGGACAAGGTGGCACATTACAACCGCATTGATATCGGTATCTTTTTGTGCTTTCTTGAGCTTTGCCTGATGCAGGATGACATCTCGTATGAACGTGAGCTTTTTACGGATACCGCCGAGGATGATTGTGAGGAAGTGCTGACCGCAAAATATAAGCAGATATGAAGATAGCGGCAAGGATTTTTTACGTCCTTGCCGCTATGCTTTATAGCATATAAAATTTGAATATTTCCTTCGCCCAACC